>DASXKI010000335.1:0-14746 GCA_036496945.1 Streptosporangiaceae bacterium
TCCGGCACCCGAAGCGGTGAGCTACTGACGCAGTACTTCTGGTCATGCGGCAGGATGGAGTCATGAAGCAGCCGCGGGACTTTTCCCTCCATGGCGCCATTGACCTGGGCGCGCGCCAGGCCGCAGTACAGCGCAGGCAGCGCGCCGCGGAGCAGGGCTCGGCCGCCGGAGGCGAGCAGGGCGCACAGTCCGGTCTCATCATCGAGGTCACCGACGAGACGTTCAACACCGACGTCGTGGCCCGGTCGCGCACCGTGCCTGTTGTCCTCGACCTGTGGGCCGAGTGGTGCGGGCCATGTAAGCAGCTCGGGCCGATCCTGGAGAAGCTCGCGACCGAGGCCAACGGCGCGTTCGTGCTCGCCAAGGTCGACGTCGACGCCAATCCACAGCTAAGTGCTGCCCTGCAGGTCCAGAGCATCCCGATGGTGGTGGCGATCGTTGCCGGCCAGGTGGCCGACGGCTTCCTCGGCGCCATACCCGAGGCGCAAGTAAGGGAGTGGCTCGGCCAGGTCATGCAGGTCGCTGAGCAGCTTGGCGTGCGGCCGGGCGGCGCGACTGGCTTGTCGCCCGAGGGCCAGGGCAGCCAGGGCGAACCAGCAGATGGTCAGGTCGCCGGCTACCCGGACGGGATTGCCGACTCCGGGCCGGGCGCCGTCTTTGCCGAGGCGCAGGACGCGATGGAGCGCGGCGACATGGACGCCGCGGCTGCGGCCTTCGAGAAGGTGCTTGAGGCGAACCCCGGCGACCCCGTCGCGACCATGGGGCTCGGGCAAGTCGGCCTGATCCGCCGAGTCGAGTCCTACGATCAGGCAGCAGCCAGGCGGGCGGCCGAGAGCCAGCCCGACGACGCGCAGGCGCAGGCCAGGATGGCCGACATCGACCTGGCCACTGGCCAGATCGAGGCTGCCTTCCAGCGTTTGCTGGACACCATCAGGCGCACGTCGGGAGACGAGCGGGATACGGCGCGCAAGCACCTGGTCAGCCTGTTCGAGATCTTCCCGCCCAGGGACCCGCGGGTCGCCAAGGCCAGGACGACCCTGTCGAGCCTGCTCTTCTAGGCCGCGCGGGCCTGGACCCGAGGGCCCAGTTCCGAGCGGGCCGAGCCTGGACCCGCGGCGGCCGAGCTGGGAGCGGGCCGAGTGCGAGTGGGCCGAGCTTGGGCCGAGCCTGGGAGGGCGCCTAGCCTGGGCCGGTCGAACTGGCTAGCTGCTCGAGCGCCGGCAGCGCTGCCTCCAGCGCGGCCAGCTGGTCGGCTGGCAGGGTCGTCAGGATCTCGGTCAGCAGGCTGGTGGCTTCGGCGCGGATGCGCTCGAGCACCTCCAGTCCGTTGCCCGTAATCGTGACCAGGGACGCTCGCGCGTCGTCTGGCGCGGGCTGCCGCAGCAGGTAACCGCGCTCCTCCAGCACGTTCACCAGCCTGGTCAGGGTCGACGGCGCGATCCGCTCGGCCGCCGCAAGATCGCCGAGCCGGATCGGTCCGCACGCGCCGACACTCGACAGCGTCGACAACTGGCTTGGCGTCAGGCCGGCCAGGTCATGTTTGCGCAGGCGGCGGGAGAGCCGCAGCACGGCGACTCGCAGGCGCGCCGCGTCGATGGCGGGCTGGCTCAGCCCGGATAGCCCGCTCGCGGCGAGGCTAGCCGTGGGCGCCGCAACAGCGGCGCTGGATCCGGAGGACACACTTGCAGGGTACGTGCCCGCGGAAGGGCCGTGCCCTGATGATCGGCCGCTTCGAGGCTACTATCAGGCCACCGCTGCGCGAGTCTTCAGGTTGCCGGCGCATTATGGCCTTATGGAGGAGCTAACCCTCGGCGGACGGCTGCTGGCGGCTACCCCGAAACTGGGTGATCCTAACTTCCGCCGTGCCGTCGTCTTGATCGTTGAGGACGACAAGGACGAGGGCACGCTGGGCGTCGTACTGAACCGGCCGACCGAGGTACCGCTGGACCAGGTGCTCGAGCCGTGGACGCCGCTGGCTACTGGCCCGCAGGTGGTCTTCCGTGGCGGGCCGATCTCACCCAACAGCGCGCTGGCACTGGCGCTGGCCTACGGCAGCGAGGAGCCCGTCGGCTGGCGATCGCTCGAGGGCACCCCGATGATGTCGAGGATCGGGCTCGTGGACCTGGGTGCGCCGCCCGAGCTGCTCGCTGGCGGCATCACGTCGATGCGGGTATTTGCCGGATATGCGGGCTGGGGAGCCGGCCAGCTGCGCGACGAGATCGACGAGGGTGCCTGGTATGTGCTGCCCGGCGATCCGGCGGACGCCTTCGCGGCCGAGCCGGAGGGACTCTGGCGAGCCGTGCTCCGGCGCCAGGGCGGTGATCTGGCGCTGGTGGCCACGTTCCCGGACGACCCGGTCTGGAACTGACGCCCGCGATGATCAGGGCGACTGGCCGCCAGGCGTAGACTTGACGCTTGTGAGCACAGAAGTCCTACCTGGCACCGACGTTCGCCAGGACGAAGATGTCCGGTCTGACCTCTCCTTTGGCGATGGCGACCACGAGCGGTTCGCGCACTATGTCGACAAGGACAAGATCGTCGACAGCGCGGTGACGGGGACCCCTGTCGTGGCTCTGTGCGGCAAGGTCTGGGTGCCAAGCCGGGACCCGAAGAAGTTCCCGGTCTGCCCGGATTGCAAGCGGATCTACGAGTCGCTGCCCGAGGGCGAGGACTAAAAGCCGAAGGGCGTCCCGGCGACGGTGACACCGGCCGCACGCATGGACTCGATCGCGGTGTCCGTTGTCGGCTTGCTCGCGCCTGCGGTGAGGCGGAGCAGGACGGTCGTGGCGAAGCCAGCAGATGCCGCATCCACTGCCGTCGCCCGGACGCAGTAGTCGGTGGCGATTCCCACCACATCGATGTCGGTCACGTCCCGCTCGATGAGCCAGTCCTGCAGCGTGGCGCCGGCTGCGCTGGTGCCCTCGAATCCGCTGTAGGCAGCGGCGTATGCGCCCTTGCGGAAGATCTCCTCGATCCGGCTGGTGTCCAGTTCGGGGCGGAACTGTGCCCCGTCCGTCCCCGCGACGCAGTGGGCGGGCCAGCTCGCCGTGTAGTCGGGATGCGCCGAGAAGTGCGCGCCAGGATCCACGTGGAAATCGTGCGACGCCACCACGTGGTCGTACCGAGCGCCGTCAGGTCCGGCCAGGTACTCGGTGATAGCACGGGCCACGGCAATGCCGCCGGCGACGGCGAGGGAGCCACCTTCGCAGAAGTCGTTCTGCACATCAACGATGACAAGAGCGCGCACGGCCTGAGCGTAGCGCTAGGCGACGTCGGCGGGCTTACCGCCGGTGATGCGCACGAGCTCGTCAAACGAGGTCGGGAACACCGTGTGCACGTGACCGGCCGCCGCCCAGACGACGTCGTAGGCCGCCAGCGCCGTGTCCACCAGCGTCCTGACCGGCCGGGGATGGCCGACGGGCGCGACGCCGCCGATGCGCTGACCGGTGGCGGCGTAGACCAGCTCCGGGTCCGCGCGACCTACCGTCACCACCCCGAGCTCGGCGGCGACCTTGCCCGTGTCAACCCGGTGCGCGCCGCTGGTCAGGACCAGCAGCGGCTCGCCGTCGGCGCTGAACACCAGGCCGTTGGCGATCGCGCCGACCTCGCAGCCAAGCTGCGCGGCTGCGGTCGCTGCCGTCGGCGCGGGCTCGGCCAGCTCCCGCACCTGCCCGGGCACCCCGAGCGTGCTCAGGACACTGGCGACGTGCTCTGCGTTCCTGTGCATGGGAGTAATTCTTTCATGACCGCGGGCCAGGGCGGCGGCGTCAGTCCTGGTCCGGCTCGAACACCGTGGGGATCGCTGGGTAGCCGCGCGACAGCTGCCGCGCGTGCGACGGCAGCTCGGCGACGGCCTGCTGGTGCCTGGTCCGCGCCGCCGCGATCGGCTCGCGGGCAACAGCCTCGCCGCCGCGCATGAGCCGTGTCAGCAGTGGGCGGCCGGTCGCCGAGGCCGCGGGCTCGTAGTCCGTGACCACCTCGGCAACGGCCGAGCCGGTCTCGTCGAGTCGGCGCAGCGCCCACTTGCGGCCGCCGCGCGACGGCTTGCCGACCGACCGCTTCGCGACGGGGCGGAGCGGGCCCGGCGCGTCGCTCTCCGCCCTGGCGACGAGCTTGTAGACCAGTGCGGCCGTCGGCGCACCCGACCCGATGACGAGCGACGTGCCAACCCCGTAGCCGTCGACGGGCTCTGCCGCCAGCGCGGCGATCGAGAACTCGTCCAGGTCACCAGTGAGGATGATCCTGGTCTTGGCGGCGCCGAGTGCATCAAGCTGCTCGCGCGCCTCGCGCGCCACCGTGGCTAGGTCACCGCTGTCGATTCTGATCGCGCCGAGGCCGGGGCCTGCGAGTTCCACGGCGGCGCGGATCGCGCCGGGCACGTCGTAGGTGTCGACGAGCAGCGTCGTGCCCGCGCCCAGCGAGTCGATCTGCGCGGCGAAGGCCCGCCGCTCGTCGTCGTGCAGCAAGGTGAAGGCGTGCGCGCTTGTCCCGCTCGTGGGGACGCCGTACTGGTACCCGGCGCGCAGGTTCGATGTCGTCGTGAAGCCCGTGATGTAGGCCGCTCTGGCGCTCGCGACGGCCGCGCGCTCGTGGGTGCGGCGCGAGCCCATCTCGACCAGCGGCCTGCCGTGCGCGGCCGTCACCATCCGCGACGCCGCCGAGGCGATCGCGCTGTCGTGGTTGAAGATCGAGAGCGCGAGCGTTTCCAGGATCACTGCCTCGGCAAACGTGCCCTCGACCACGAGGATCGGTGAGCCTGGGAAGTAGCAGTCGCCCTCGGCATAGCCCCAGATGTCCCCGCTGAACTTGTAGTCGCCGAGGAACTCAAGAGTCGGGCCATCCGCGATCTCGGCCCGCTCCAGGAACGCGAGCTCGGCGTCGCCAAAGCGGAATTGCTCCAGCGCGTCCAGCAGCCTGCCGGTGCCGGCGACGACGCCGTAGCGGCGCCCGTTTGGCAGATGGCGGGCAAACATCTCGAACACGGCGCGCCTGTGCGCGGTGCCGCTGTGCAGGGCGGCGCGCACCATGGTCAGCTCGTAATGATCGGTCAGGAGCCCGGCGTCGAAGGTCACGAGGGCAGCCTACGGGCGCCAGCGCGGGGCTCGTCGGGAGGCTGCGCACGCGCGCAGTGCGGGTCCCTGGCGCGGGCGGCAGGCTTCACGGCGTGAGCGCTGCGCGACAGCGGGGCCCGCACGAGCGCGGCGTCACCGGCGTGCCGCGCACGGTGAGCAGCGCGGCGATCTCCGCGGTCGAGCGGCCTGCATCCACAGCCAGCGTCTGGCTTTTTCAGCGTTCTGGACCTGCGTCTGGCATTTTCAGCACTATCCGCTGAAAATGCCAGACGATGCCGCATTGAGCCGCCCGAGACGAGGCAACACAGGCCCAGCGCTGGGGCGCGGCAACACAGAGCGCTGCGGCGCGACGCTGCGACAGCGATTCGCGACAAATGTCGATGCGTTCGCGCCCAGCGGCGGTGGAACACTAACGTCGGGGGAGTGGGACACTTGGCTACTGGGGAGGTGACGGCAGGTGGGCGTCGCGCCAGTTGAGGTTGAGCAGCCGATGACGGGTCAGGAGGCGGCTCTGGATGCACCGTGGGTGACTGTCGTCTGGAATGACCCGGTCAACCTGATGACTTACGTGACTTATGTCTTCCAGAAGGTCTTTGGCTACGCCAAGCCGAGGGCGGAGAAGCTCATGCTAGACGTGCATCACCGGGGCAAGGCGGTCGTCTCGTCGGGCACGCGCGAAGCAATGGAGCGCGACGCCGAGACGCTGCACGGCTACGGCCTGTGGGCCACTGTGAGTCACGACTCGTGACCTGGGACGACCTAGAGCCGAGCGAGCCCGACAACGGCGACTACGGCGACGACGTGGCGGCGTCCTTTCGGCCAGTACCTGGCGGCGCGGCCGCCTACTTCGAGCAGGCTCAGGCAGGCGTGATCCGGAGCCTGGTCAGCCAGATCGCCGAGCTGGTCAGTGCGGACAGCACCGCGGCCGAGGTGGCCGAGACCGGGGAGGGCGGCGATACCCTCGAGGCCGAGCTTGGACTGTCCACCCACGTCGAGTTGCCCGACGACCCGGTCCTGGCCCGGCTGCTGCCCGACGGCTACGCCGATGACCCGGAGGCTTCGACCGAATTCCGCCGCTACACCGAGGAGACCCTACGGACGGCCAAGGTCGCGTCAGCGCAGACAGTGCTGGCCTCGCTGCCCTCCGGCGGTGGCGAAGTGCGGCTGAGCGAGATGGAGTGCCAGCAATGGCTGCGGGCGCTCAACGACGTCCGGCTAGCCCTGAGCGTCCGGCTGGGTATCACCGACGAGAACGAGGACTTGTCCGAGCACCTCGCTGCCGACGATCCCCGGTCCGCCTATGTGTGGGTCTATCAGTGGCTAGCGTATTTGCAGGACAGCCTTATCGAGGCCCTGACCTAGGGAGGCGCTCACCCAGGCGGCGCTGGCCTAGGCCGGCGCTCGCCCAGGCGGGTCCTGACCTAGTCGGGCCCCGACATAGGCGGTCATCCGGGGCCGCCGGCCGCTCCGCTACTCTCCAGGCATGCTGACGATCAGCGCGGAGCTGCGCTCGAAGATCCTGGCGCACGCCAATGCTGACCATCCCGACGAAGCCTGCGGCGTGATCGCCGGACCGGCTGGCAGCGACCGGCCGGAGCGGTTCATCCCGATGCTCAACGCCGAGCGGTCGCCGACCTTCTACCGGTTCGACTCGCTGGAGCAGCTGCGCGTGTGGCGGGATATGGACGAGCGGGACGAGGAGCCGGTGGTGATCTACCACTCGCACACGGCCACCGAGGCCTACCCATCCCGGACCGACATCTCCTACGCCAGCGAGCCCACCGCCCATTACGTGCTGGTCTCGACCTGGAATCCGGATCGGGCTGAGTTCAGGTCATTCCGGATCGTGGACGGCACCGTCACTGAGGAAGAGGTGGCCGTCGAGCCGGAATGATCGCGGCCAGCGCCCGGTTGGACCCGCTAGCGGTCGTCGCTGGTCACGTGCCGGTCGGGGGCTGCGCGTTGCGCGCCGGGTTGCCGGGGCACCTATTTCACATGTGAACGCACTAACTGGAGCAGATAGACATGGCAATCGAGGTCCGCATCCCGACCATCCTGCGCAGCTACACCGGCGGCCAGAAGTCGATCGAGGGCTCGGGCTCGACTCTTGAGGAGTTGTTCGCCGACATCGAGGGCCGCTACGACGGCCTGCGGGAACGGCTTGTCGACGACTCCGGGCTGCGACGGTTCATCAACGTGTACCTGAACGACGAGGACGTCCGGTTCATCGGTGGCCTGTCCGCGGCCGTCAGCGATGGCGACACGGTCACTGTGCTGCCGGCGGTGGCCGGCGGCTCGCGCTGAGTTAGCTCCGGCTGGTCAAGGACATGAGGTACGAGTCCCTGCTTGATGCCCTCGGCGGCACGCCGCTGGTGGGGCTGCCAAGGCTGTCGCCGAGCCCGGATGTGCGGCTGTGGGCCAAGCTCGAGGACCGGAATCCGACCGGCTCGGTGAAGGACCGAATCGCCGCTTACATGGTCGCGGCGGCGGAGAAGGAGGGACTGCTCTTCCCCGGCGCGACGATCCTGGAGCCGACCTCCGGCAACACGGGCATCAGCCTGGCGCTCGTGGCCCGGCTGCGCGGCTACAAGCTGATCTGCGTCATGCCGGAGAACACCTCGGCCGAGCGGCGGATGCTGCTCGAGGCCTACGGGGCGTCCATCGTGTCCTCGCCCGCGGCGGGCGGCTCCAACGAGGCCGTCCGGGTGGCGCAGGGCCTGGCCGCCGAGCATCCGGACTGGGTGATGCTCTACCAGTACGGCAACGAGGCCAACGCGCGCGCGCACTACGAGACGACCGGCCCTGAGCTGCTGGCGGACCTGCCGGAGATCACTCACTTTGTAGCGGGTCTCGGTACCACAGGGACGCTGATGGGCGCCGGCAGGTTCCTGCGCGAGCGCGTGCCGGGCGTCCAGATCGTGGCGGCCGAGCCACGGTATGGCGAGCTGGTCTACGGGCTGCGCAACCTGTCCGAGGGCTTCGTCCCCGAGTTGTACGACGAGTCGGTGCTGACGTCCCGGTTCTCAGTGTCGTCGGCCGATGCGCTGCGCCGGACCAGGGAGCTGCTGTCGGCAGAGGGCCTGTTTGCGGGCATCTCGTCCGGCTGCGTCCTGCACGCGGGCCTGGGCGTCGCGGCCAAGGCGCAGGCAGCGGGCCAGCGCGCGGACATAGCCCTGCTCATCGCCGATGCGGGCTGGAAGTACTTGTCTACCGGTGCCTATGGCGGCACGCTGGCGGAGGCCGAGGCCCGGCTGGAAGGCCAGCTCTGGGCGTGACCTGCGTACTACGGGAACGGGGCCGTATCCCTGCCCCGCCCCGGAAAGCTACTCTTCAGTAAGTGCGCGCGGCGCAGCCCTCAGGACGCGGCCCGCAGCACAAACGTGAGGCGCGCCGCCGCAGGCGATGACGCCGCCGCAGGCGATGACAAGGAAGATACGGCCGGATGACGAATTTCGACGAGGCCACGGCGGTTACCCGCCGCGCCGACGGGCTTTACGACACGCTGCCGGACGTCAGATTCGCCATGGTCGTGCCGGGCAGCACGGCACCGTCGGCCATAAACGGCGGCGCACTGCTGGCGACTGTGATGCGCGCGGTGCTGGCCGAATCGCCGCTGCCGCACCCGGTCGCGACCAGCGCGCATTTCCTGCGGGTCGCGGCGATCGCGCCGGCTCAGGTCCAGGTCACCTGGCTCAAGCAGGGGCGTACTGCGGCCACTGCGCGGGCTGCCCTTGTGCAGGACGGCAACGTCATCCTGGATACGACGATGACGGTCGGCACGGTGCCAGGGCCAAACGGATCCGGGGCTGGCGCCGGTCGGGCTTACGACGGGAATCCCAGTGCGCTGACGTGGACTGGCCCGCTGCCTGGATTTCCTGCCATCGACGACTGCGTCGACCTCGGCAAGTGGCGCGGCACTACGGCCGCGGACGGCACCTCCGGGTACGCCGCCCAGGTCAAGGTGCTGATGGACCCGGCGACGACCGGATGGCGGCGGGATGAGCCGTCCGGGCTGCCGGAGATGCGCGGCTACTTCCAGCTGCGGGACGGACAGGACCCGGACCCGTACGTGCTGGCCATGGCGGTGGACGGCCTGCCGCCGGTGGTGTTCGGCCTGGGGGCTACGGGCTGGGCGCCAACCGTGGAGCTGACCTGGCACATGCGCGCCGTGCCCGGCCCCGGCCCGCTCGCGGTCGCCGCGCGAGCGCGGCACGTCAGCGGCGGCTGGTTCGACGAGGAGGCCGAAGTCTGGGACGCCTCGGGCCGGCTGGTCGCGCAGAGCAGGCAGCTAGCCCGCGTGGGCCGGGGCCGGATCCGCGGCCTGGCCAGCGAGGCCAGCCAGGCGGCGTCGGCACCTGCCTGAGGCAAGCCGCCCGACTCAAAGCCGGTGTCGCCTGGGCACGCGGCCTGCGTCCACAGCCGGCGTCTGGCTTTTTCAGCGTTTCGGACTTGTGTCTGGCATTCTCGGCACTATTCGCTGAAAATGCCAGCCGATGCCGCGGCCACCCTGTCCGAGATAGTGCCGCCGGCTCCTGTTCGCAGTCGGCCTACGGGACGCTCTTGATCTTCCAAACGAAGATCGAGGCTAGTGCCGCGACGACGGCAGTTCCGCCAAAGAGGGTCGGATAGCCGCCGAGTATCACGAGCGGGCCAGCGATCGCCGCGCCGATGGCGGCCGGGCCCACGATGGCGATGTTGATGATGCCGAGATCCTTCGCCCGGTCCGCGGCGGCTGGCAGCACCTGCGTGATCAGCGCCTGGTCGACAGCCAGGTAAGCGCCGAAGCCCATGCCGAACAAGACAGCGGCCACGAGCGCGGCATCCCAGTTCTCGACGAAGGTCAGCAGCAGCGCCGCCAGGCCCATCAGCCCACCGGAGACGGTGACGATCATCTTCCGCTTGCCGAGCCGGTCGGAGATCACGCCGCCGACGATCGCGGTCAGCACCACGCACGCCGTGTAGATGACGATCAGGATCAGCAGGCCAGTAGCGGCGGGGATGTGCTCATGGGCGTACAACTTCACCTTGTCGCGCAGGAAATACAGCAGATAGAGCGTGCCCATGGCGATGGCTAGCGAGGCCAGGAACCGGGTTATCCAGGCCCAGGCGAAGTCGGGGTATTCGCGCGGGCTGATCCAGTACGCCTGCAACAGCTTCTTCCAGGAGAATGCGTCGACGTGCGCCGGGTCGAGCGGATGGTCCGGGGTCAAGAACACGAATGGGATCACCAGCAGGAAGAACAGCGCGGCCATGATGTAGTAGCCGCTCACTACGCTGCTGCCGAGGACCAGGACGACCAGGACGGTGCCCACGACCAGCCCGAGCGCCTGCGGCATGCCGACCCAGCCGGCCACCGTGGCCCGCTGGCGGACCGGCACATGATCCGGGATTGCGGCACTCAGGCTCGCGTACTCGCCGTTCTGGAAAACGCTGAAGATGACCCAGAAGACCGCGACCCCGGCCACCGTCTGCTGGTGCGCCAGCAGGAGCATGCTGAGCGCACCGAGCAGGGCCATGATCAGAGTCCACCGGTGCCGTCGGCCGTTCAGGCCGAAGAAGCTGTAGGCATAGCTAGTGCGGTCGGACAGGGCGCCGGCAAGCGGGGTCGCCACCACAGAGGCAACGGCGCCGACTCCGGTGACGATCGCCAGCGCCGCGATCTTGTGCGCCTTGTCGATGTTCTGCAGTTGGATCGGCAGCAGCACCTGGATCGGCGTCAGCGAGGCCATCCACATGCCCAGACTGGCCAGGCTCAGCCCGCTGATCCAGCCAGCTTTGACATGCATCGACGGCTCGGCCAGCGCGAGCGGGACAGCCCGCTCGGAGTCGGTCGACTGCTTAGTCATGAAACCTCCGCGGGCCGGCGGCTCGCTGTTGCTGGTTAGGGTGCTTGCTCCGGATCACGTCGTTTTGGGGATGATAGTGGCCGGTACCGGATTTTCGATACGTTTTCCGCTGGCGAGCGCCGCAAGGAGCCAGGCTATCCTGAGGCGCTGTGGACAACGTGATCCAGCGCGCGAACCCTGAACAGCCGTGCAGGTAACGATCGTAGGCTGGTCGGGGAGCTTCCCTGGCCCGGACAGCCCGGCGTCCTGTTACCTGATTGATGCTGGCGACTTCCGCATGGTGCTCGACCTGGGGAACGGGGCCGTTGGCGCCCTCCAGCGCTACACCGGGCTCGGCGACGTCGACGCCATCTGCCTGAGCCACCTGCACGCCGACCACTGCATCGACATGCTGGGCTACTCCGTCTTCCAGAACTACCACCCGGACGGGCCACGGCCGCGGATCCCCGTGTACGGGCCGGCCGGGACGCAGGACCGCCTCGCCAGGGCGCTTGGCGCCGAGCACCTCGGCATGGCGGACGCTTTCGAGTTCACCACCCTCGCGCCGGGCACGATCGAGATCGGCCCGCTGCGCGTGACGACCGGGCGCATGAACCATCCCGTCGAGACCTTCGGCTTCCGGATCGAGCACGCGGGCAAGATCCTGGCGTACTCGGCCGACACCGGCCCGACCGACGAGCTCGTCCGGCTGGCGGCTGGCGCCGATGTGCTGTTGTCCGAGGCGTCCTTTCTCGACGGCCCTGAATTGCCGGCTGACCTGCACCTGACGGCCCGGCAGGCGGCCGAGCACGCAGCGCGGGCAGAGGCTGGCGAGTTGGTGCTGACGCACCTGGTGGCGTGGAACGACTCGGCGATAACCCTGGAGGAGGCGTCGGGGGCGTTCGCCGGCCCGCTGCGGCTGGCCAGCTCCGGCCTGCGCCTGCTCGGCTGACCGGCCGGCCACGGCGTAGCGTCGGGGCGTCTCGGCGTCGGCCGACGGCGCATAGACTCCCGTGCCATGCGCGTCCTCGTCACCGGCGGCGCCGGATTCATCGGCTCGCACCTCACCGACGCGCTTGTCGCACGGGGCGATGCGGTCGAGATCGTCGATGACATGTCGACGGGCAGGCCGGGCCGAGTTGGCGAGCAGGCGGCCGTGCACAAGCTCAGCGTCACCGACGCCGACGCGCTGATCGACCTGGCCGCCGACTTCGCCCCCGAGCTGATCTGTCATCTGGCCGCACAGATCGACGTCCGATCGTCGGTGGCGCAGCCCGCCCACGATGCCGAGGCGAACGTGATCGGCACCGTGAACGTGCTGGAGGCAGCACGGGCCGTCGGCGCTCGGGTGCTGTTCTGCTCCACCGGTGCGGTCATCTACGGCCGGGATGCGCCGATCCCGTCGAGGGAAGACGTGCTGCCGCTGCCGGAGTCACCGTACGGCGTGGCCAAGCACTGTGCCGAGCAGTACGTGCTGCTGTACAACCGCCTGCACGGGACGAGCCACGCAGTGCTGCGGTTCGCCAACGTGTACGGGCCGCGCCAGGATCCGGCGGGGCTGGCGGGCGTCGTCGCGATCTTCTGCGCCCAGGCGATAGCGGGGGAGCGGCCGGTCATCTACGGCGACGGCCTGCAGACGCGCGACTACGTCTATGTCGGCGACGCGGTGGGCGCGTTCCTGGCGGCTACCGACAGCGGCCGCCCGGGGACCTGGAACATCGGCACTGGCATCGAGGTCAGCGTGCTGGACCTGACCCGCGTGATCAGCCACGTCGCCGGGCATCAGCTCGATCCTGTCTTCGCCCCGGCCCGGCCGGGCGAGCTACTTCGCGGCGCGCTCGCCCCCGAGCGGGCACAGCGCGATCTTGGCTGGACCTCCGCGACGGCCCTGGCCGACGGCGTCGCCAGGGTGTACCGGTGGATCCAGGCCGGCTCGCCGGAGCGGGCCGGCTGGTAGCACTAGGCTGGCGGCTATGTCACGACCAGATGGCCGGCAGCCGGATCAGCTGCGCGATGTCAAGATCACCCGGGGATGGCTGGATCACGCCGAGGGGTCCGTGCTCGTCGAGTTCGGCTCGACCAGGGTGCTGTGCGCCGCCAGCGTGCAAGAGGAACTGCCCCGCTGGCGCCGTGGCAGCGGTCAGGGCTGGGTGACGGCCGAGTACGCGATGCTGCCGCGGTCAACGAACACGCGCAGCGACCGCGAGTCCGTCAAGGGCCGGATCGGCGGTCGCACACACGAGATCTCCCGGCTCGTCGGCAGGTCGCTGCGCGCCTGCATCGACCCGAAGGCGCTGGGCGAGAACACCATCATCATCGACTGCGATGTCCTCCAGGCCGACGGCGGCACGCGGACCGCGGCCATCACCGGCGGATACGTCGCGATGGTCGACGCGATCGGCTGGCTGAAGGGGCGCAAGCGCACCAGGGGCGAGCCGCTGACGGCGTCGGTGGCCGCGGTCAGCGTCGGCATCGTCGACGGGCAGCCGCGCCTGGACCTGTGCTACGACGAGGACGTCGCGGCCGACACCGACATGAACGTGGTCTGCACCGGTGATGGCAGCTTCGTCGAGGTCCAGGGCACCGCCGAGCGTGAGCCGTTCGACCGCAAGCTGCTGGACGAGCTGCTGGACCTGGCGGTGGGCGGGTGCGCCGAGCTGACCAAGCTCCAGCACGCCGCGCTCGGCGCATGACCAGTGCAGCCGCGCAGGCCCCGGCGCGGGTGGTACTCGCCACCGCGAACCAGCACAAGCTCGCCGAGCTGACCAGGATCCTGGCGGCTGGCCACGTCGACGTGGCACTGGCGAGCCTGACGGAGTTCCCTGGCGCGCCGGACGTCGCCGAGACGGGTGCCACCTTCGCCGAGAATGCCTTGCTCAAGGCACGCGCCATCGCGCAGTTCACCGGGCTGCCCGCGGTTGCCGATGACTCCGGCCTGTGCGCCGATGCTCTCAACGGGATGCCGGGCGTCCTGTCGGCACGCTGGTCGGGTCGGCACGGCGACGATGAGGCCAACCTGCGCTTGGTGCTCGCCCAGCTCGCGGACGTCCCCGACGAACGGCGCGGGGCGCAGTTCGTGTGCGCGGCGGCGCTCGTGCTGCCGGGCGGCCGTGAGCACGTCAGCGAGGGCATCATGCGGGGCCGCCTGATCCTCGAGCCGCGCGGGCAGAACGGCTTCGGCTATGACCCGATCTTTGTGCCAGAGTCCGCGGCCATCACGACGGCCGAGATGGACTCGGCCGACAAGGACAGGATCAGCCACCGCGGCAAGGCGTTGCGGGGGCTTGCCCCGGTAATCGCCGCGTTCCTTGGCTAATCTCGATCCTGACAATCGGAGGGAAAGGGAACGAGCATGCCCGAGGTACGCCTGGCTCCTGGTGACGCGGCGCCTGACTTCTCGCTACCGGATGCCGACGGCAACGAGGTGAGTCTGTCGTCGCTGCGCGGTCAGCGGGTCATCATCTACTTCTACCCGGCGGCGATGACGCCGGGCTGCACCACGCAGGCCTGCGACTTCCGGGACAGCCTGGCGAGCCTGGCCGCCGCTGGGTTCGCCGTGCTGGGGATCTCGCCGGACAGCCCGGCGAAGCTGGCGAAGTTCCGGGACCGGGACGGCCTCAACTTCCCGCTCCTGAGCGACGAGAAGCGTGCCGTGCTCCAGGCGTACGGCGCCTACGGCGAGAAGATGCTGTACGGGAAAAAGTCGGTCGGCGTCATCAGGTCGACGTTCGTCGTCGGGCCGGACGGCAAGATCGAGCAGGCGCAGTACGCGGTGAAGGCGACCGGCCACGTGGCGAGGCTGCGCAAGGAGCTCGGCGTCTGACCGCACTGTGTTAGTAGCACTGTGTT
>DASXKI010000336.1:0-8193 GCA_036496945.1 Streptosporangiaceae bacterium
GGCCGCGATAGCGGCCATCCGGCGGGCGGCCGACCAGGGCGTGACGCTGTTCGACACGGCTCAGGCCTACGGCTACGGGGCTAGTGAGCGCCTGCTGGCCAAGGCGCTCGCTGGCCTCGACCGCAGCACACTGGTGATCGCCACCAAGGGCGGCCTCCGCCCAGGCGAGCTAGGCGGCGGCAACCGGGACTCCAGCCCAGCCTGGATCCGCTCAGGCGTGGAATCGAGCCTGCGCGCCCTCGACACGGACTACATCGACCTGTACCAGGTGCACTGGCCCGACCCGGCCATCCCCTTCGCCGACACCGCGGCGGCGCTGGCGAAGCTCGTCGCCGAGGGCAAGATCCGCCATGTCGGCGTCTCGAATTTCGACGCCGCCCAGATGGCAGAGTTCAGCACTACTCTGCCGGTCGAGACGCTGCAGCCGCCCTATCACCTGTTCCGCCGCGACATCGAGCCGGAAATCCTGCCGTACGCGGCGGCGCACGACATCGGCGTCCTGGTGTACGGGCCGCTCGCCCACGGGCTGCTGACTGGTCATCTGTCAGCCGATACGACATTCGCGCCTAGCGACTGGCGCAGCCGCAGCGACATGTTCACTGGCGCAGGCTTCGAGCGCAGCCTGCGGGCGGTCGCCGAGCTGGACAAGCTGGCCCACGACGAGCTTGGCGCGTCGGTCGATCAGCTCGCGACAGCCTGGACGCTGGCGAACCCGGCTGTCCAGGTCGCGATCATCGGCACTCGGCAGGCGGCACACGTGGATGCCGCCGTGGCCGCCGCCGACCTCCAGCTCGACGCTGGCGTGCTCGCCCGCATCGACGAGATCATGCATTCCGCCCAGTCCGCCACCGGGCCAAGTAGAGACCGCTTCTGAGCAGGCGACAGGCATGACCACGGACAGCCACCTCCCGGCGGGGGACCGGCCTCGCTCCCCCGCGTTGGCGCGATGGAGCGGACAACCACGTCAGCGCGGTCCGAAGCGGACGTGGCTCACGGCAGGTTGGTAGCCTGAGCGGCTATGGATCAGGTCTCGGGGCCGCTGGCCGGCCTGCTGGTCGCCGACTTCTCCCGTGTCCTGGCCGGGCCGTACTGCACGATGATTCTCGGCGACCTCGGCGCGGACGTCATCAAGGTCGAGGGACCCGGCGGCGATGACACCCGGCACTGGATGCCGCCCGTGCGCGAGGGCGTCTCCACCTACTACCTGTCCATTAACCGCAACAAGCAGTCCATCCAGCTCAACCTCCGCGACGAGGCGGACCGCGCGGCAGCCGCAGAGCTGGCCAGGCGCGCCGACATCATGGTCGAGAACTTCAAGCCGGGCGGCCTGCGCCAGTTCGGGCTGGACTACGAGAGCGTCCGGGCCGCCAACCCGGCCGTGATCTACGCGTCGATCACCGGCTTTGGCGCCGGCGGTGGCGCGCACCTGCCTGGCTACGACCTGATCGTCGAGGCGATGTCCGGGCTCATGAGCCTCCAGGGTGACGCCGACGGCCAGCCGTACCGGGCGGGTATCGCCATCTTCGACGTGATGTCCGGCCTCCAGACCGCTATCGGTGTCCTGGCCGCGCTCGATCACCGCCGCCGGACCGGTGAGGGCCAGCTCGTTGAGGTCAACCTCATGGCGGCCGCGCTCGCCGGGATGGTCAACCAGACGGGCGCCTTCGCATCGGCTGGCGTGGTGCCCCATCGGATGGGCAACTCCCACCCCAGCCTGTTTCCCTATGAGCCGCTGCCGACCGGCGATGGCGACCTGGTCATCGCGGCCGGCAACGACGCCCAGTTCCGCAACCTGTGCGCAGTGCTCGGCGCGCCCGAGCTCGGCACCGATGAGCGGTTCGCGGCGAACTCCGGACGCACCGCCAACCGCGACCAGCTCCGGCCGCTGCTGATCGAGCGGCTGAAGACAGGGACTGCCAGCGAGTGGTTCGACCGGCTGATCGCTGCCGGGGTCCCGTGCGGTCCGATTAACACAGTGGCCGGCGGCGTCGAGTTCGCCAAGCAAATCGGCCTGGACCCAGTCGTGCTGTCCGGGCACGGCGAGTCCGCCGTGCCCGGCATCCGTAATCCGCTGACGTTCTCGGCTACCGCCCCCCGCTACGACCTGCCGCCGCCGTCGCTGGACGAGCACGGCAAGCAGATCCGAGCGTGGCTCGCCGACCCGGACGCCCCGTTGCCCCGCGACTAGGTCAAGTTCCCAAGCTGAGAGCAGGTTTCGTTCATGGCATGTCGTATCAGTGAGGTCGTGCTCGGCTGCCGCGACCCTGAGGTGCTGGCGCGGTTCTGGTGCGAGGTCCTGGACTTCGTCGAGCTCTACCGCGAGGAGGACTACTACATCGAGATCGGGCCGCGCGCAGGCTTCGGCGGCCCGCAGCCGACGATCATCCTCAGTCGCAGGGACGAGCCGGAGAAGGGGAAATCCCGGCTGCACATCGACGTCAATGCCACCGACCGCGATCAGGACGCCGAACTCGAACGCCTCTTGCAGCTCGGTGCGCGCCCGGCGGACATCGGCCAGACCGGCGAGGAGTCATGGCACGTCCTCGCCGACCCCGAAGGCAATGAGTTCTGCCTGCTCAAAGCCCGCCTGGACCCACTCTGACGCTCATCGGTCACACCTCGACATCGCCCTAGCCGCATTGCTGGGGTCGGCTGCGCTCCCGTGCGACTGGCCGGGCATCGCCGACTAGCTAGCTGCCGCGGTCCGCTCCACCTCAGCGAGCTTGCGCGCAAGCCAGTCGGCCTCGGACGGCCGCACGTTGGGATCAGCCATCCGGAGCCGCGCCGCCGGCGCGATGTGGGGAGACGGGTCGTCACGGGCGCCAAGCAGGAAATGTCGGATGACCGCTGCGCGAATCGAGCTAACAATGGGGCGCACCAGCGCGGGCAGGTCGTCGACCTCCGAGCTCGCCATGATCAGGTAAGCCATCGCCACGTCGGCCCCGGCTGGGCCAGCGGCCCTATTGCTCCAGTCGATCACCACGGGGCCACGACTGGTCAGCATGATATTGCCGGGGTGCAGGTCCAGGTGCAGCACCTTGTCGCCGGGCCCGAGCGGCTGCGGCCAGCCGGCCGGCGCCGCGACCTGGTGCAGCCGGTTGTGCATATCAGCGAGAGTTCGAGCATGCCGCCGCGCCCGCCACGGCCTGCGGCCGAGGTCGGTCAGCATGTCGCGGCCATCCAGCCGCTCCATGATGAGGTCGGATCCGTCCGCGTCATAGACCTTTGGCACCGGGAAGCCGGCGAGATCCAGGTGCCGCATGATGGTCGCCTCGGCCTGCACGTCGATCGGCGCCCGGTAGCGGCGCAGCACCCGATCCGCGCCGATGGCGTAGACGTCGGCCGACCGGCCGGCCCCGACCAGCGGGCCCGGAGGTTCACTGAGTGGCATGGCAGCGAAGCTACTACAAACGGGGCGAGCCGACCGGCCAACAAGCGCCGACCGGCCAGCCCGCGTCGGCCAGCGCTGGTCAGCCAGCCAGCGCCGCGGTGAACGCCTCGTCGTCGTCGAACGGGCCCACGATCGCCAGCGCCTTCGGCTGGCCGAGCACGGCGGCCGCGATCTCCCGCACCTGGTCGTGGGTGACCGACTCGATCTGCTGCAGTATCTCGTCGACGGGCTCGAGCCTCGGGTACACAAGCTCAGACTTGCCGAGCCTGCTCATCCGTGACGAGGGATCCTCGAGCCCGAGCACGATCGAGCCGCGCAGCTGGCCCTTGCCCCGGTCGAGTTCCTCCTCGGTGAGCCCGGACTCGATCACCTTGGTGATCTCGTCCTGGCAGATGGCGAGGACTTCCTCGGTCTTGGCCGGCAGGCACCCGGCGTAGATACCCCACTGGCCGCAGTCGGCGTGCTGCGAGCTGAAGCTGTAGACCGAGTAGGCCAGGCCGCGCTTCTCCCTGATCTCCTGGAACAGCCGCGACGACATGCCGCCGCCAAGCGCCGCGTTCAGGACGCCGAGCGCGAACCGCCGGTCGTCCGTACGCGCCACGCCAGCGCAGCCCAGCACCAGATTGGCCTGCTCGACCGGCCGGGTGACGAGCCGGACGCCGGTACCGCTCGCCGCGCCTGCCGCCGTGATGCCGAGCCGCGGCGGGGCCGGCGTCCCGCTGCCGTCCAGCGCGGAGCCGAACGCAGCAGCCGTCAGCTCGACGACCTGATCGTGCTGCAGGCTGCCCGCAGCCGCGATGACGAGCCGATCGGGCGTGTACCGAGCCCGGTAGTGCTCGGCGATCCGGTCCCTGGTGATGGAGTTGATCGAGTCGACGGTGCCCAGAATCGGCCGGCCCAGCGGCGTGTCGCCGAAGACCTGCTCGGAGAACGCCTCGTGCACGAGGTCAGCCGGGTCGTCCTCGTTCATCGCGATCTCTTCGAGGATCACGCCGCGCTCGGCGTCCACTTCCTTGGGCTCGATCAGCGAGCTCGTCACCATGTCACATAGCACGTCGATCGCGAGCGGCAGATCCTGATCGAGCACCCGCGCGTAGTAGCAGGTGTACTCCTTGGCAGTGAACGCGTTCAGCTCGCCGCCGACCGCGTCCAGCGCCGCGGAGATGTCCAGCGCGCTGCGCCGGCCGGTGCCCTTGAACAGCAGGTGCTCAAGGTAGTGGGTGGCGCCAGCGTGATCGCGATCCTCATCCCGCGAGCCCACGCCGCACCAGATCCCGAACGCTGCCGACCGGACGGCCGGCAGCGACTCGGTGACAACCCGCAGCCCGCCCGGCAGGACGGTGCACAGAACGCTTCCGTCGCCGCCGGGCAGGCGCTGAGTACCAGCCGTCATGTGCGCGCGCCCGGCCGTCAGGAGTTCCCTGATCCGGAGCCGTTGGAACCGGAGTCACCCGATCCGCTGCGACTGCGCTGACGGCTGCGGTGGTGATCACTCCGGTCGCCGCCACGGTGCCGGTCGCCGCCACGATCGTCACGATCGCGGGAACGCGGCTCGTCGTGTCCGCCGAGGTCTTCACCGGCCGCCTCGCGCTCCACTACTTCCACCGGGACCAGCGACAGCTTGCCGCGGTCGTCGACCTCGCGGATCTCGACCTGGATCTTGTCACCCACCTTGACCACGTCGTCGACGTTGTCGATCCGCTGGCCGCCGTGCAGCTTGCGGATCTGGGTGATGTGCAGCAGGCCATCGCGGCCGGGCAGCAGCGAGATGAACGCACCGAACGTGGTCGTCTTGACCACGGTGCCGAGGAAGCGCTCCCCCACCTCGGGGATGTGCGGGTTCGCGATCGCGTTGATCGTGGCCCGCGCCGCTTCCGCCGATGCGCCATCGGTGGCGCCGATGTAGATCGTGCCGTCGTCCTCGATGGTGATGTCGGCGCCGGTCTCCTCCTGGATCGAGTTGATCATCTTGCCCTTGGGGCCGATGACCTCACCGATCTTGTCGACCGGGACCTTGATCGTGATGATCCGCGGCGCGAACTCGCTCATCTCCGCCGGGGCGTCGATGGCCTCGCGCATCACATCCAGGATTGTCAGCCGCGCACCGCGGGCCTGCCGCAGCGCGCCGGCCAGCACCGACGCCGGGATTCCGCCGAGCTTGGTGTCCAGCTGGAGGGCGGTGATGACGTCCTTGGTGCCGGCGACCTTGAAGTCCATGTCGCCGAACGCGTCTTCGGCACCGAGGATGTCGGTCAGCGTCACATACTGGCCGCCCTCATAGATGAGGCCCATTGCGATGCCGGCCACCATGTCCTTCAGCGGCACGCCCGCGTCCAGCAGCGACATCGTGGACGCGCAGACCGAACCCATCGAGGTCGAGCCGTTGGACCCGATCGCCTCGGAGACCTGGCGGATCGCGTACGGGAACTCCTCGCGCGCCGGCAGCACCGGCACGAGCGCCCGCTCGGCGAGCGCGCCGTGGCCGATCTCCCGGCGCTTGGGCGAGCCCACCCGGCCCGTCTCACCGGTCGAGTACGGCGGCATGTTGTAGTTGTGCATGTAGCGCTTGGTGCGCTCAGGGTTCAGCGTGTCGATCATCTGCTCCATCCGGAGCATGTTGAGCGTCGTGACGCCGAGCACCTGGGTCTCACCGCGCTCGAACAGCGCCGACCCGTGCACCCTCGGCACGACGCCGGTCTCGGCCGACAGCTGCCGGATGTCTTCCAGGCCGCGGCCGTCGATGCGGAGCCCGTCGCGGATGATCCGCTGCCTGACGAGCTTCTTGTTCAGCGCGCGGAACGCCTCGCTGATCTCCTTGTCCCGGCCCTCGAACAGCGCGGACAGCTTCTCGGTCGCGAGCGCCTTGATCCGGTCGGTCTCGTTGGTCCGCTCGGCCTTGCCCGCAATGGTGAGCGCCTGGGCCAGGTCCGAGCCGACCTCGGCCTCCAGGGCCGCGAACACGTCGTCGCCGTAGTCGGCGAACACCGGGAACTCGGCAGTCTCCTTGGCCGCGTGCTGGGCGATCTCTAGCTGGCTCTCGCATAGCTGCCGGATGAACGGCTTGGCCGCCTCCAGACCAGCCGCGACGGTCTCCTCGGTCGGCGCCACGGCGCCGTTGCCGGGGGCCGCGATCAGCCGGAGCGTGCTAGGCGTGGATTCGGCCTCGACCATCATGATCGCGACATCACCGTCGAGTACCCGGCCTGCCACCACCATGTCGAAGGTGGCCTCCGCAAGCTGAGAGTGCGTCGGGAAGGCAACCCACTGCCCCTTGATCAGCGCGACCCGGACGCCGCCGATCGGGCCGGAGAACGGCAGCCCGGCCAGCTGGGTCGACATCGACGCGGCGTTGATCGCCACCACGTCGTAGAGATGGTCCGGGTGCAGCGCCATGATCGTCTCGACGATCTGCACTTCGTTTCGCAGCCCGTGAACGAACGACGGGCGCAGCGGCCTGTCGATGAGGCGGCAGGTCAGGATCGCGTCCTCGGACGGACGGCCTTCACGGCGGAAGAACGAGCCGGGAATCCGGCCCGCCGCGTACATCCGCTCCTCGACATCCACGGTGAGCGGGAAGAAGTCGTAGCCTTCGCGCGGGCTCTTGCCCGCTGTTGTCGTTGACAGCACCATGGTCTCGTCGTCGAGATAGACGACGGCCGAGCCGCCTGCTAGCTTGGCGAGCCTGCCGGTCTCGAACCGGATCCTGCGCACGCCGAATTCGCCGTTGTCAATGCTGACTTCGGCGGTGTAGACACCCTCCACGGGTGACCTCCTTGACTGAGGTCCCGCGCCTGTCCGCCGCACTTTCGGAGCGCCTGGGCCGGCCGGCTGAGCATGCCACCCGCATGATCTACACGGGTGCGTCAGCCGCGATGCCGGGTTCGGCTGCCGGCCGGTCTTCGATCGAAGCCCTCGGCCCTGGCCGCCCGCCAGAACCGGCGGACGTCATGACCCGAGAACCACTACCGAGGACCGGCCCGATGGGCGCTGTTGGCGCTCCTGGCCGGAGCCGCGGGACGTTATACGTCTACGTTATCGAGTTGTCATCTGATACGCGGGCGGCCACGCCGCCCGCGTGACAGTTACCGGCGCAGGCCGAGCCTCTCGATCAGCGCGCGGTACCTGCTGATGTCCGTGCGGGCGAGGTACTGCAGCAGGCGCCTGCGGCGGCCTACGAGCAGCAGCAGCCCGCGACGGCTGTGGTGATCGTGCTTGTGCACCTTCAGGTGCTCGGTCAGGTCGGCGATCCGCCGAGTCAGCAGCGCGACCTGGACTTCCGGCGAACCGGTGTCACCCTCTGTAGTCGCGTGCCCGGCGATGATCTCGTTCTTCACCGTGGTGTTGAGCGGCACGTTGCTCCCTCTTGATTACTTGTCCCGATGTTCCACATTCGCCCAGGCTTCGACTCGACAGAGCCCTGCCCGGGACGTCCAGAGGAGCACCACCAGCGCGGGCGATGTCCCCAGGGTAGCCAGCCGCCTGAGGGCGCAGCTGACCAGGCCAGATAGTCCAGCCGATCCTTAACGGTACCACGCGGTGAGCGCGGCAAGGCACATCGGCCAGACGCCCGGCCCGCCCTGGCCCGGTGTCTTCCGCAGGGGGTCTTACCTGCATGGGCCTTACCTGCCCGGCGCCGCTACCTGGACGCTAGGCGCGGCGCAATCCGCTGCGGGTCAGGCGAACATCTTGTCGACCACCGCGCTGTCCTCAGGGAACGCCCAGAACTCGGTCCCCTTGCCGTCGGCGACATGCCAGACGTCCACCTCGCGGACGGACATGGCCTGCCCGTCACGCTCGGCGCT
>DASXKI010000337.1:0-16439 GCA_036496945.1 Streptosporangiaceae bacterium
CCGCTAGCGCAGCTGCTGACCGTGCAGGACGGAGCACAGGAAGCGATCGCGGCCGCGCTCGGCGCTGCGGCCGGCTCGGTTGTTGTGGCTGGCCTGGACTCCGCCGTCGGCATCCTGACGGCGCTGCGCAGCCGCGACGCCGGCCGGGCTGGGCTGGTCATCGCTGCCGAGACGGGGGACCAGACGCACATTCCGGTCACGTCTCGGCTGCCCGCAGACCTCGCCGGGCAGGCGGCGGAGGCCGGAATCGGCCACGTTACTCCTGCAATTGATCTTGTCAGTGCACCGGCCGAGCTTGCCGGCGCGGTCGCGGACCTGCTCGGGAACGTCGTGGTGGTCGACGACCTTGCCGATGGCCTCCGCGTGCTGCGGACCGACCCGCGGTTGCGGGTGGTGACCACTGCCGGCGACGTCCTCGGCACGCACTGGGCCCACGGCGGCTCAGCAGGCGAGCAGAGTCTGCTCAGCCTGCGCGCCGCGGCGAGCCAGGCAGCGTCCCAGGTTGGCGACGCTGAACAGCGGTGCCAGCGGGCCGAGCGGCAGCTCGCGGCGGCGCTGGAGGATGAGGAGCAGGGCCGGCAGGTGCTGGCCGAGGCGGCCGCCGGGCTGCAGCAGGCCGACGCCGCGGCGGCCGAGACGTCGGGCAAGCTCGGCTCGCTGGCAGGGCGGGCCAGGGCGGCCAGGGATGAGACCGGGCGGCTCACCAGCGCGATCGCCGCCGCCGAGAGGTCCCGTCAGCAGAGCCTGGCCCAGGTCGCGGAGGCGCAGGCCAGGCTGGCCGAGCAGGAGGCGCAGGACCCGACTGGGCCGGATTCCACCGGGCCGGACTCCACCGGGCCTGAGTCGGAGGGACTGGCCGGCGCGAGCCAAGAGGGGGTCGCGACGAGGGACTCCAAGCCGGCCGACAGGCAGCAGCTTGCCGACGCGGCGGTCGCGGCGCGCGGCATCGAGATGGAAGCCAGGCTGGAGGTGCGCACTGTCGAGGAACGCCAGCGGGCGATCTCCGGTCGCGCGGACGCGCTGGCATCAGCGGCGGTGGCCGAGCGGCAGGCCGCGGCCCGCGCGCTCGCGCGGGCGGAGCGCCGGGCCGCTGGGGCACTCGTCGCAAGCGCCGTCGCCGAGGGCGCGAGGATCGCGCTGGCCAGGATCGAGCTCTCGGCGGCAGCGGCCGACGCGGACCGCCACCAGGCCGAGGAAATGCACAAGGGCCGCGATAGCGAGCTCAAGGCGGCCCGGGCCAAGATCAGGGACGTTTCCGACGAGCTGGAGAAGGTCGTCGACAGTGCGCACGGCGCTCAGATCGCCCGCGCCACCCGCCAGATGCAGCTGGAGCAGATCGCCGCGCGGGCGCTGGAGGAGTCTGCCACCGAGGCTGATGTGCTGGTCGCGGAGTACGGGCCGGACGTCCTCGTGCCCGGCGTGGACGAGGGCGAGCTCGCGGTGGCGTATGACAGGCAGGCGCAAGAGCGGCGGGCCCAGCATGCGCAGCGTCAGCTTGATCAGCTCGGTAAGGTCAACCCGCTGGCACTGGAGGAGTTCGCTGCGCTCGAGGAGCGGCATGCGTTCCTGGTCGCCCAGCTCGAGGACCTGAAGAAGACCCGCCGCGACCTGCTGACCGTGATCCGGGAAGTCGACGAGCGCGTGCAGCAGGTCTTCACCTCGGCCTACGCCGACATCGCCCGCGAGTTCGAGGTGATCATCGCCAGGCTGTTCCCTGGTGGTGACGGCCGGCTCGTGCTCACCGATCCGGACGACATGCTGACCACGGGGATCGATATTGAGGCCAGGCCGCCGGGCAAGAAGGTCAGGCGGCTGTCGCTGCTATCCGGCGGCGAGCGGTCGCTGACGGCCATCGCGTTCCTCGTGGCAATCTTCCGGGCCAGGCCGTCGCCGTTCTACGTGCTGGACGAGGTGGAGGCTGCGCTGGACGACACCAACCTCCAGCGGCTCCTGGAGATCCTCGCCGAGCTGCGGGACGTGTCCCAGCTCATCGTCGTCACGCACCAGAAGCGCACGATGGAAGTCGCGGACACCCTGTACGGGATCAGCATGCAAGGCGATGGCGTGTCCGCTGTTATCAGCCAGCGGCTCCGGGAGCGCGAGACCGTCTAACGGCCGCAGCCAGCCGCGCTGCCAGGCCGGCCAGGCAGGTGCATCGCCGGTGGTCTGTCAGACTGGTGCCGCCATGGTTACCGATCTCATCATTGCAGCCGTCGTCGCCGTCGTCGGTGGCACCGCCGCAGGCGTCATTCCCTACGTCCGCTCGCGCCGCAGGTCGCTGCCGCCAGGCGGTCAGGGCGACGGCGGCGTCAGCACGCTCGAGCGTGACGACGAGTCCGCCGCCGCGACCGGCACGCTCGCGCCGCCCGCGCCGGCGGCCGCGCCGCCCGAGCCGGCCGCTCCGCCGCGTGACGTCGTCGCGCCGCCGGACATCGCCGAGCTTCCTGGCGTCGTCGTCGAGCGGCCACCGCCGTCAGCCGGCCGGCTCGCCCGCCTTCGCAGCCGGCTGGCCAGGTCGCACTCGGCGATCGGCTCGGTGCTGCTCAGCCTGATCTCCGCTGGCAAGCTCGACGAGCAGGCCTGGGAGGAGATGGAAGACACTCTCATCAGCGCGGACATGGGCGTCGGCCCAGCCCGCGAGCTGGTCGAGACGCTGCGGACCGAGGTGAAGGTCGTCGGCACGCAGGATCCGGCCGAGGTCAAGGACCTGCTGCGGGGCGAGCTTGTCGCCATGATCAACCCTGAGCTGGACCGGACCCTGCACCTGGCCAGGCACGGCGACCGGCCGTCGGTCGTCCTGATCGTCGGCGTCAACGGCACCGGCAAGACCACCACCTGCGGCAAGCTCGCGCGGGTGCTCGTCGGGGACGGCAAGACGGTGGTACTCGGCGCGGCTGACACCTTCCGGGCCGCGGCCGCCGATCAGCTCCAGACCTGGGGCGACCGCGTGGGCGCGCAGGTTGTTCGCTCGGACCGGGAGGGCGCTGACCCGGCGAGCGTGGCGTTCGAGGCCGTCAACGTGGGCATTCAGCAGGGGGTCGACACCGTGATCGTCGACACGGCCGGCCGCCTGCACACCAAGGCCGGCCTGATGGATGAGCTTGGCAAGATCAAGCGCGTCATCGAGAAGCACGGCACCGTCGACGAGGTGCTGCTCGTGCTGGACGCGACCACCGGGCAGAACGGCCTGCGGCAGGCGCGCGTGTTCGCTGAGGTGGTCGATATCACCGGGATAATCCTGACGAAACTTGACGGAACGGCCAAAGGCGGCATCGTCATTCAGGTCCAGCGGGAGCTCGGCGTGCCGGTCAAGCTGGTGGGCCTCGGCGAGGGGCCGGACGACCTGGCGTACTTCGACCCTGATGTGTTCGTGGATGCGATCCTCGGCGGCTGAGCGGCTGAGCGGCTGAGCGGCTGAGCGGCTGAGCACGCTGACGGCCCCGCGGCAACCCCAGCTGTGACGTTCCAGCGACGACGGCGGCGGGACCAGCATGATCATGTCGCATTATCCGAATGGCTGACCGAATGTCTGCCTGGGCCCTGTGCTCGCTATGGCGCGGCGTCTGATCAGGCTCGCCATTGGGGCTCGCGATTGCGGCCGGGGGATGCGGCCTGTCGGTGATCTGGTGCCCGAACGCTCGGTCAGAAGTCGGCGATGTGCCAATGCCCCCAGGTGGCGCGAATTGCGCAGTAGCCATTATCGGTGACCAGACCGCGACTGCGATAGATAGCA
Source organism: Streptosporangiaceae bacterium (assembly GCA_036496945.1). Classification (GTDB taxonomy): domain Bacteria; phylum Actinomycetota; class Actinomycetes; order Streptosporangiales; family Streptosporangiaceae; genus JAJYUU01. The sequence goes on from DASXKI010000337.1 coordinate 3,734, forward strand.
GATTTGATGACCGATTTGGGTCTTCGTACTGTTGCGCAAGGTGCATTTAGCAAATGCCTGACTCGTTATGCTTCACGGCCTATGCGAGCCGCCGCCGGGCAGCCTGCTGCCGCCTCGCGGCGGTAGAAGTTGGGCGACTGATCGAAATCCTCGTAATACCGGTGGAATACCGGAGTCGACGACGAGGCGGCAGGAGGGACGATCCAGGTCCAGTCGGCCGGGCAGGCTCGGCCCTGGCGCTCCTCCAGTTCCAGGTGCTTGAGAAAGCGGACCGACTCGGTGTGGTGATCGGTGATCGTCACGCCGGCGGAACTGAACGAGTGCAGGACCGCGAGGTTGAGCTCGGTGAGGGCGCGGTCCTTCCACAAGCTGCGGTCGTTGTCGGTGCGCAGGCCCATCCGCTCGGCGATCCCGGGCAGCTCGTTGTAGCGGCCCATGTCGCCGAGGTTGCGCGACCCGATCTCGGTGCACATGTACCAGCCGTTGAAGGGCGCTGCCGGATAGCAGATGCCGCCTGCCTCTAGCTGCATGTCGCTGACCACCGGCACGGCGTACCAGCGCAGACCGAGATCAGCGAACCAGCTGTAGTCGGGATGGCGCAGCGACACCTCCAGCACGGCGTCGGACGGCAGCTCGTGCACCGTGGGCGGCGCACCCGGCGCCTGGATGACCAAGGGCAGGACATCGAACCGCCCGGGCGCGTCGGGCCCGGGCCAGCCGAGCTCGCGCGCGAGCCGGGTCACGCCGGCGTTAGCCGGGTCACCGGTGATGACCCCGCTGGCGTCCTCGAGGCCGGCATAGCGCACGATCTGGGAGTTGAGAATCCGCGGGCCTGGCCGGCCGGGAGCGTCCGGAGCGAACACGGTGATCAGCGGCCTGATCCGGCCGCCGTTCGTGGCGGCCCGCAGGTGGGCCACGGACTCAGCAGCGACGTCAGCGGCCGAGCTGGCGTGCCGCCGATCCCGAACACGCAGGCTGCGCCAGTACAGGCGGCCGATGCAGCGCCCGCTATTTCGCCACGCGACCTGGGCTGCGAACGTCAGTTCCGCCTCGGTGTGGCGGTAAGTGCCGGTGGCGGCTATCTCGCGCCATATCTGGCTGATCCGCTCAGTCGCGGATCCGATGTCCGGATTCTCCGAATGAAACAGGGCGACGAAATTCGCTGCCTCGGCTAAAAGGCCATCATCGCCAGCCGACGGCCCGTCGCCATCCCTGCCCGCCGGCTCCAGCGACGCGCCGAGCGCGCCAGACTCGCCGTCAGCAAGGACGTCAGGTGAATCGGCAGAACGCGCCGGGATTACCTTGTCAGCAGGCCGCAGCCGCCGTCCTTGCCTAAGCCGCGAGCGCCGAGATAACCGCGAACCCGAATCTAAGAGATAATGTTTCTCGCTTAGGTCCACCAGCAACCTCCACGCCGCGTCATGTCAGATAATCTCACCATCAAGAACGCTACGTGCCACTCGTGGGGCCGACAAGACCGCAATTGGGTGATCCACCTTTCGCTCTGCATAGCTAGGCCGAAGCTCAGGTGAGCAGGCGCTCGGCGAGCGGGTCTGGCGGCAGGCGAAGTCGGAGTGCGTGGGTGCAGCCGGTCACCCGATAGCCTTGGGGCAGCAAATCATGTGGGAGGACGGCAGCCTGACGTGTTCGAGACACTTTCCGATCGGCTAACTCAGGTCTTCTCCTCGCTGCGCGGGCGCGGGCGGCTGTCTCAGGCAGATATCGATGCCACCTGCCGGGAGATCCGGATCGCCCTCCTCGAGGCCGACGTCGCGCTGCCTGTGGTCAGGGACTTCATCGCCAAGGTGCGGGAACGGGCCAGCGGAGCCGAGGTCTCCGAGGCGCTGAACCCGGCGCAGCAGGTCATCAAGATCGTTAACGAGGAACTGGTCGAGATCCTCGGCGGCGAGGCCAGGCGGCTGCGGTTCGCCAAGGTACCGCCGACCGTGATCATGCTGGCTGGCCTGCAGGGCTCCGGCAAGACCACGCTGGCCGGCAAGCTGGCGCTGTGGCTGAAGTCGCAGGGCAATACTCCGCTGCTGGTGGCGGCCGACCTGCAGCGGCCCAACGCCGTCCAGCAGCTCGAGATCCTCGGCAAGCGGGCTGGCGTGCAGGTGTTCGCGCCGTTCCCCGGCAGCGGCATCGGCGACCCGATCCAGGCGGCCAACCTCGGCATCGCCGAGGCACAGCACAAGCTGTACAACGTCGTGATCATCGACACCGCCGGGCGCCTTGGCATCGACGAGGAGATGATGCAGCAGGCTGCTGACATCAGGGATGCCGTCGATCCGGACGAGATCCTCTTCGTCGTCGACGCCATGATTGGCCAGGATGCGGTCCAGACAGCGCAAGCCTTCCTGGACGGCGTGGGCTTCGATGGCGTCGTCCTGACCAAGCTGGACGGCGACGCTCGCGGCGGTGCCGCGCTGTCGATCAGGCAGCTCACCGGCAGGCCCGTCATGTTCGCCTCGACGGGGGAGAAGCTCGAGGACTTCGATGTCTTCCACCCTGACCGGATGGCATCGCGGATCCTGGATCTCGGCGACGTCCTGACCCTGATCGAGCAGGCCGAGCGGACGTTCGACCAGGACCAGGCCGCGTCCATGGCGGGCAAGCTCGCCTCGGGCGAGGGCTTCACGCTCGAGGACTTCGTCGAGCAGCTGGCGATGGTCCGCAAGCTCGGCCCGATCGGCAACCTGCTCGGCATGCTGCCCGGCGCTGGCCAGAACCGCGAGGCGCTGAGCCAGGTCAGCGACAAGGACCTGGACCGCGCCGCGGCCATCGTCAACTCCATGACGGTCGAGGAGCGGCGCAACCCGAAGATCATCAACGGCTCGCGGCGGGCCAGGATCGCTGGCGGCTCTGGGGTCACGGTCGGCGAGGTCAACCAGCTCATCATCCGGTTCCAGGAGGGCCAGAAGATGATGCGGCAGATGATGGGCAGCATGCCCGGTATGGGCGGCATGCGGCGCCAGAGCAAGACACGCGGCAAGACGAAGAAGAAGGGCAAGGGCGGCGGGCGCCCGGCCGGCGCGAACCGCAGTCAGCAGAGTGCACGGCAGCCCCTGGATCATCAGGCCGGAGTCGGCCCGGCTGCTGCCAGCCAGGACGGTCTCGGCACTGGCGGCGCCAGCCCCGCCGCGCTGCCTGGCCTGGGCGCGCTGCCCGGCCTTGGCGGGAACAACGGCGGCTTCAAGCTGCCCGTGCCACCCGGTGGCTTCGGGTCCGGGCAGCCCAGCCTGCCGCCGGGCTTTCGCGGTCGGCCGGGTAAGAAAGGCCGCTAGCCAGGCCCAGTTGGCCCGCATGAGGCTCGCGATTACGCTCTGGCGTGGCTCGTCTGGCAGAATGTCACCACTATGCTCGGTCGCGCGAGGCCCTCTCTAACTCGCTGAGCCGGCACCCATCTGGGCAGCGCCACGTCCGGTCCTCACTCGGACGGCGACCTGCCCGACACCAATTTGCTGGGAGAAGACCACAGCCGTGGCTGTCAAGATCAAGCTGAAGCGCCTGGGCAAGATCCGCGCGCCGTATTACCGCATCGTCATCGCCGACTCCCGTACCAAGCGAGACGGGCGCGCGATCGAGGAGATCGGCAAGTACCACCCCAAGGCCGAGCCGTCGTTCATCGAGGTGAACTCCGAGCGGGCCCAGCACTGGCTGTCCGTCGGCGCGCAGCCGACCGACCCGGTCCGCAAGATCCTCGAGATCACCGGCGACTGGCAGAAGTTCAAGGGCCTGCCGGGCGCTGAGGGCACGCTGCGTACCGCCGAGCCGAAGCCCGACCGCAAGGTCGCGTTCGCCGCAGCGGCGGCGGAGTCGCTGGCCGACAGCGGCGCCAAGGCCAGGCCGAAGGGCAAGGCCGGTACCGATGCCAAGGCCGGCGGCGCTAAGGCTGACGCGGGCAAGGCTGACGCGGGCAAGGCTGACGCGGCCAAGGCCGACGCTGGCAAGGCCGACAAGGCCGACAAGGCCGAGAAGACGCCCGCCAAGGCCCCGAAGGCCGCCGAGACTGTACCTGCTGCGGCCGACGCCGCGAGCACCGACGCCGCGAGCACCGACGCCGCGACCACCGAGGCAGCGACCACCGAGGCAGGGGCAACGACCGCGGACGCAGCGGCGGCTCAGGCTGACGCGGCTGCGACCGCTGAGGCCAAGGCCGAGGCAATCGCTGAGGTCGCGGCTGATAGCGCTACCGACGACGGTGCTGCCGACGACGGTGCTACTGACAACAGTGCGGCTGGCAACGGTGCAGGCGACGCGGATGGCAGCGGGGCCTGACATGCTCGAGGAGGCCCTGGAGCATTTGGTCAAGGGCATAGTCGAGCACCCTGACGACGTCCAGGTCGGTAGCCGTGGCCTGCGCCGCGGCCGCGTCCTCGAGGTGCGAGTGCACCCTGAGGACCTGGGCAAGGTCATCGGCCGGGGCGGACGCACCGCCAGGGCTCTGCGGACGGTGATCGGCTCCCTGGCCGGCAACAACTACGTTCGCGTCGACCTGCTGGATGCCGACGAGGCCCGTTAGCCGCCATGCAACTGGTGGTCGGCCGCGTCTCGCGGCCGCATGGCGTTCGCGGTGAGCTCACCGTCGACGTGCGGACCGACGATCCTGAGCTGAGGCTGGCCGTGGGGGCGATCCTGGCGACAGACCCCACGGCGGCCGGCCCCCTGACGGTGGTGCGCACCCGCTGGCATTCCGGTCGGCTGCTGGTTACATTCCAGGGCATCGAGGACCGGAACGGGGCCGACACCCTACGCGGTGTCTTGCTCCTCGTCGATTCTGAGGAACTCGAGGACGTCGCCGACCCGGACGAGTTCCGCGATCATCAGCTGATCGGCCTGACGGTCGTGGCGGCGGACGGCGATCAGGTCGGCGAGGTGTCCGACGTCTTGCACTACGGCCAGGATCTGCTCGTGGTCTCCGGCACGGGCAAGCGCGCCGGCACGGAGATCATGATCCCGTTCGTGTCGGCCATCGTGCCGGAGGTCGACGTGGCCGGCGGCGTGATCCGGATCGACCCGCCACCCGGCCTCCTGGACCCGGACGCCGCTCTCTAGCGGAGGCCCAGATGCGGATCGACATCATCACGATCTTCCCTGAGTACTTCGGCCCGCTGAACGTCTCGCTCATCGGCAAGGCGGCCGCTCGGGGCGACATCACGTTCGCCGTGCACGATCTGCGGAACTGGACGTATGACGTGCATCACACTGTCGACGATTCGCCGTTCGGCGGCGGACCGGGCATGGTGATGAAGCCGGAGCCCTGGGGTGAGGCACTGGATTCGGTCGCTGCCGCCGGTGCCGATCCGCTGCTCGTGATTCCCACGCCCGCCGGAGTGCCCTTCACGCAGCAGCACGCCGCTCGGTACGCCGGCGAGCCCTGGCTCATCTTCGCCTGCGGGCGGTACGAGGGCATCGACGGCCGGGTGGCCGACGAGGCAGGGGCGCGAATGCGCGTCGAAGAGGTCAGCATCGGCGACTATGTGCTGGCTGGCGGCGAGCCCGCCGTGCTGGTCATGACCGAGGCCGTCGGCCGGCTCCTGCCGGGTGTGCTCGGCAACGCCGAGTCGGCAGCCGACGACTCTTTCGGCTTTGACGGCGGCTCGTCGGGCAGCCCGATGGCTGGCCTGGTCGAGGGACCCGCGTTCACGCGGCCGCGGGTTTGGCGCGACCGGGAAGTGCCGCCCGTGCTGCTGTCTGGTGATCATGGCGCGATCGCGAGATGGCGTCGGGACATGGCGTTGCGCCGGACTGCGCAGAATAGGCCTGATCTCGTCGCCCGGTTGCTCGGTCCCACGCCAGTGCGGGCCGATGGGGAGTCCGCTGACCAGCCGAGACGCCTCAGTGACCATGATCGTGAGGTGCTGGGTGAGGCTGGCTTCCCGGTTAGTGGCGAAGATGTGGCACACTAAAAGGCACTGCCCCGCCGCTGGCCCAGTCACGGGGGGCTGAGGGGTGTGTGTGCCTGGCACACAGACTGACACAGCACCGACTGACCCAGCACTGATTGACACAGCACCGACCGACACAGCGCGTTCGCAGGCGTGCGCTGATGACTGACTTGAGGAAACCGCAGCGATGCACACCGCGATTGCCGAGCTTGAGCAGGCACAGATCCGATCCGACGTCCCGGACTTCCGTCCTGGCGACACCCTCAAGGTGCATGTCAACGTCACGGAAGGCAACCGCTCGCGGATCCAGGTCTTCCAGGGCGTCGTGATCCGCCGGCAAGGCGGCAGCGCCCGCGAGACCTTCACGGTCCGCAAGGTCAGCTATGGCGTCGGGGTGGAGCGGACGTTCCCTGTGCATACCCCCGCCATCGACAAGATCGAAATTGTCACCCGCGGCCGGGTCCGGCGCGCGAAGCTCTACTACCTGCGCTCGCTGCGCGGCAAGGCCGCCAGGATCCGCGAGCGGCGCGAGGTCACGCCAGCCAAGTAGACCGCTCCGCATGCCCGGCCGGCGTCGTTCAGCTAGCCGGGCTCTTCGGTCCGCCAGCGACTGCCCGGCAAGGATGTGCGACCAGCTTGGCGGCGCGGCCGCCAGCCCCTCCCGCAAAGGTGACGCGATTGCCCCCTGCCAACGCTGACAGTGGCGCCTGATGGCGGGCCTCGATCCGCCTGGCGGCCGGGACTCTGAGACGGTCGCCGGGGCCGACGCGCCCGGCGGGGCCGACGCACCTGGCGGGGCCGATGCGCCTGGCGGGCCAGCCGCTCCCGGCGCGCGAACGCTAGCTGGCGGGCCAGCAGCTCCCGGCAAGCCTCGCCGGTCGATGCTGCGCGAGCTGCCCATCCTGATCATCGTGGCCATCGTGATCGCCATGGTGATCAAGACATTCGTGGTCCAGGCCTTCATCATCCCGACTGGCTCCATGCAGAACACCCTGGCGCTCCAGGACAAGATCCTGGTGAACAAGGTCGTCTACCATCTGCGACCGATCCATCCCGGTGACATCGTCGTGTTCGACGGGACGGGCAGCTGGGATGCCCCGGCGCCTCCGTCGAGTACCGGCGCTAATCCGCTCGGACGGATATACGACGACACGTTGCGCAAGGTGTTCGACTCGCTCGGCGGCCTGTTCGGCTCGCCGATCGGGCAGACCGACTACGTCAAGCGGGTTATCGGCGTGCCCGGCGATCACGTGGTGTGCTGCAACGCCGGCCTGATCACAGTGAACGGCGTGCCGCTGCACGAGCAGTCCTACCTCTACCCGGGTGACCGCTCTGGCAGCGCGCCGGCTGGCATACCGGGCCACTTCAACATCACGGTCCCAGCCGGTTACCTGTGGGTACTCGGCGATCACCGCGGCGTCTCCGACGACTCTCGCGGACACGAGGCAGATCCCGGCAACGGCATGATTCCCGAAGACCAGGTGATCGGGCGGGCGTTCCTTATCGCCTGGCCGCCGAGCCAGTGGAACATCTTGTCGATTCCGGCGACGTTCAAGCAGCCCGGCATCACCACCACGGCCGGCGCTGTAGGACCGGGCAGTGCGGCATCGGCCAGCGCGGCATCGGCCAGCGCGGCCCGTGCTACAGCCGGGGTACTACGCGGGGTCACAGTGCGGCCGGCGGCTCCGTACGTGCCGGCGGCGGCGGGAGTCATGGCCACGTTCCCAATCTGGTGGTTGTCCAGACGGGCCGCAGGTCGCCGCGTCCGGTCCCGCGGGCGCGGTCGCCGATGACCCCAGTCACAGCGGATTGTCGGGCGAAAGAGTGCGCAACCGCTATAGCTGACACACTGCGAATTGTTGTAGATGGGGAAATTCAGGCTGGCTCGTGGCCTGAAACGCAGCCGTGGCAGCGGCGATAGGCTCAGGTTGATGATGAATGACGAGCAGGGCAGCCCGGATCGGCTGACGCAGAGTTCCGGGTCGCCGGATGTGGATGGCGGTCCGGACCGGGGCGGGCAGGCCGGCGGATATCGGGGGGCCTACGCGGCGGGCACCGGTGGCGCAGACCCCGGTACCACAGGCCAGCCGGACACCAATGAGGCCACCACGGGTGCTATCGGTGCGCCGGAGCCGGCTGCTCCGGAAGACGAGCAGGCCGCCGCCAAGAAGGCCGCCGCTCGCAAGCGGAGGTCGACGTGGCGCGAGCTGCCTATCCTGATCGTGGTGGCCCTGGCCATAGCGCTCGTCATCAAGACGTTCGTGGTGCAGCCGTTCTATATCCCGTCGTCCTCGATGGAAAACACGCTGCTCATCGGCGACAAGGTGCTGGTCAACAAGCTCGTCTATCACTTCCGTAGCCCGCAGCCGGGCGACGTGATCGTGTTCAACGGCATTGGCTCCTGGAACGCCGCTCCGCCCCCGGCCAAGCCAGATTCGAACCCGGCGGTGCGCGCGTATGACGCCACCCTGAAACCGCTGTTTCACTCAATCGCGGGGCTGTTCGGCACCCCGATCGGCCAGACCGACTACATCAAGCGCGTCATCGGCACGCCAGGTGACGACGTCGCGTGCTGCAACGCCCAGGGCCTGGTGACGGTGAACGGCGTGCCGCTGCACGAGTCGTCCTACCTGTACCCGGGTGCCGCACCTTCGCAGATCCACTTCAACCGGGTCGTTCCGGCCGGGCGGTTGTGGGTCATGGGAGACAACAGGGCCGTATCGGACGACTCGCGACTGCGACAGCCTGACCCAGGCGGCGGCACGATTCCAATCAGCCAGGTCGTCGGCCGTGCCTTCGTGATCGTGTGGCCGCCGAGTCACTGGCGGATCCTGTCGATCCCGTCGACGTTTGGCCAGGCCGGAATCAGCAAGGCGACGGCCGCAGCGGCGGCCGGGGGCGTGTCCGCGCAGGATGCCGCTGCCACGCAGGCGCTGCTCGGGACGAAGATCCAGCCAGAAGCGCCGTACGTGCCGCTGGCGGCTGGCTTCGCTGTGGCGCTGCCCCTGACGTGGCTTCAGCGCCGGGCGCGGCGTCGGCTGACGCGCAGGCTGCGGGCGGGCCGTGGCCAGCGGCCGCGGTGACTGCGGTGGGCCAGGCGACTGCGGTGGGCCGGGCGACTGCGGCGGGCACTTCGACTGCGGCGGGAACTTCGACTGCGGCGGGCGTGCTGGGCACGCAGCAGCGTCGGCCTGTCGGCTATACCCCCAGGCGTGACGTCGGACTGAGTGCCTACGAGCGAGTGCTCGGGCGGGCCGGGCTGGCACCGGTCGCCGGCATCGACGAGGCGGGCCGCGGGCCGTGCGCCGGGCCGCTGGTAGTAGCGGCTGTCATCCTGAGGCAGTCCAGGATCGCGAAGCTGACGGAGCTGGCGGATTCGAAAGCACTCACGGCGAAGCAGCGGAATGCGGCATACCGTCAGATAATGGATGCGGCCCTCGACTGGAGCGTGATCACGATCCCCGCCGGGGAGATCGACCGCCTTGGGCTGCACGTGTGCAACGTGGCCGGCATGCGCCGGGCGCTAGCCGGCCTGTCCACCAGGCCGGGGTACGTGCTGACGGACGGTTTCCCGGTCCGGGGGCTCCCGGCGCCCGCGCTGGCCATGTGGAAGGGCGACCAGGTCGCGGCCTGCGTCGCCGCGGCCTCGGTGATCGCCAAGGTCACCAGGGATGCCCTGATGTGCGACCTGGACAAGGATTATCCGCATTACGGATTCGCCCGGCACAAGGGATATTCCACCCGAAGCCATATGCGGGCGCTCGATGAGCACGGTCCCTGTCCCGAGCACCGGATGTCCTTTGTGAATGTCCGCGGCCGCATCCCAGCCGAGCCTGGAACCAGCCCGGATGACCTCCTCGGGGCTGGCCTGGCCGAGCTGGAGCGGGGTCTTGGGGAGCTGGAGCCGGGCCTGGGGGAGGTGGAGCCGGGTTTTGGGGACGTCGGGCCGGGTCTTGGTGAGCTCGAGCCGGGTCCGGTGGACGCTGGGCCTGGTCCGGCTGGCCAGCAGCCCAGGCCGGCTAAGTCTGGGGCCGCGAACTCGTGCTACCCGTCTGGCACTGGGCAGAATGGCCCTATCGTTGACATCATCGAGGAGCATGGCAGGCCGACGGCAGGCCTCGCGGCGACGGCCCGCGGCGCCTGATCGGAGGGGAGAACATGAGCGCGGAGGATCTCGAAAAGTACGAGACCGAGATGGAGCTCCAGCTCTACCGCGAGTACCGGGACGTCGTCGGCCTGTTCACGCATGTGGTGGAGACCGAGCGGCGGTTTTACCTCACCAACCAGGTCGATCTGAACGTGCGCCAGGCCGACAACGGCGAGGTCTTCTTCGAGGTCACCATGCAGGACGCGTGGGTGTGGGATATGTACCGGCCCGCTCGATTTGTCAAAAATGTCCGCGTCGTTACTTTCAAGGATGTTAACGTCGAGGAACTCGCCAAGAGTGACCTGGAGATCCCGGATCCCAAGTAAGCCCATCGCGAACTAAGGTCGCGGTCGGCGACGCGCTCCAAGATCATCTCTCCCAGTCGGGTGCCCGTCAGTCGGCTGTCCGTCGGTCGAGCGCTTGCCAGTCGGGCGCCTGCCAGTCGGGTGTCCGTCGGTCGTGCCTGTCCGTGGGGTGTCTGCCACTCGGGTATCCGTCCGCACGCACCGAGTCCTGTCTAGCGGCTCTGGTACCCGCGACCGCGGGCCTGGCTACCCCGGCTACGCCGGCTACTCCGTCTCGCCCGGAACCCGAGGTCGGGCGGCCATAGCTTCCTGAGCTTCCGCCCGGATCTGCCGGATTGTGGCAGCCCCTGCTGACAATCTCGACCAGGTATCCACTGCCTGGTCAAGCCCCTGGCCTGCCGTCAACAGCCCGCTGCGGCGCCGCGCGGCTGACTTCCGGCTTCGGCAGCGTTGGCTGCCGGAGGTGTGGTGCATGAATGCCAAGGATGTGCTCGGCCAGCAGGGCGAGCAGTTAGCTGCGAGCTTCCTGGCCGAGGCAGGCCTGATGGTCATCGATCGGAACTGGCGCTGCAAGCATGGCGAGATCGACATTGTCGCTGTTGCTGGCAGGACCCTCGTGATCTGCGAGGTCAAGACCCGCTCGGGCCTGCGGTTCGGGACGCCCATCGAGGCGATTACGCGCCAGAAGGCCTGGCGGCTGAGGAAGTTGGCTGTGCTGTGGGTCAATGCGCACGGTCTCATCTTCGAGGAGATCAGGATCGACATCGTCGGCATCCTGCGGGACGCGTCGGGCGAGTTCACGATCGAGCACGTTTGCGGGGTGGGCTAGATGGCGCTCGCTCGCACCTACTCGATGGCGCTCGCCGGAGCCCGCGGCCGGGTCGTCGAAGTCGAGGCTGACATCGAGAACGGCCTCGTCGCGCTTCTGCTGGTCGGCCTGCCCGACACCGCACTGCGCGAAGCCAGGGACCGGATCCGGTCGGCGATCATCAACAGCCGCCATACCTGGCCGCAGCGCCGCATCACGGTCGGCCTCTCACCCGCCAGCCTGCCCAAGCGTGGCAGTGGCTTTGACGTATCGATAGCTGGGTTAAGACACTCTGAGACTCCGCACACCCGCAGTCCAGCACTGCCTCTGTGCGGGGAACTGCACAGAGGCCTGCCTCTACTGCCAGGAGCGGCGATGGGCCGACAGAGAGGGCTGGCACCCGGTGCGACAGAGCGTAGGTCTGCCACCCGCTCCCGCTCGGCGGCGGGCGCCTGGCCAAGTCGGCGGCACGCGATGCGCGGTCCAGAGCCGCCCATCTGGACGAGCGCGAGATCGACAAGGCTCATCCCCTCGACCGTCCAGATCGGGGTTTCTGCCCCGGATTGCTGTGGGCGGAAACGAGCGTCCCGTATCGGACAGAACCTTCACCAGGCGCGTGGGTAAATGGGACATCTGTTAGCGGCTACCACCTGACGCCTGCAACATGTCCGGACCTTGCGGGCCACCGTCGGGGTCAGGCACCCGCCACCCTGGCGCACGTGGTGAGGCGCGCAGGGTGGCGGGCGGATACCCCCAGGGAGGCGCTAGCCAGCCGACGCCGGCGCAGCGGCTGCTAGACGCCTCGGACGAGCTGGTAGGTGAGGAAGGCGAGGCCGTCCCCAATGATCCTGGTATCGACGAGTCGCATGGGCTTCTTGTCGCTGATCTGGCCGAAGAAGCGCTCGCCCGCCCCAAGGACGACCGGGAAGACGACCAGCCGCAGCTCGTCGACCAGGTCGTGCTCGATCAGGGTGCGCCCGAGCTGATAGCTGGCAGGGACGACGATTTCCCCCTCTAGCTCCTGCTTCAGCTTCGTGACCTCGGTCACCACATCGCCCTTCAGGACCCTCGAGTTGTTCCAGTCGGGATCTTCGAGGGTCGAGGACACCACGTATTTCGGCAGGCTGTTCAACCTGTCCGCCAGGGCGCCACTCCGGGGCCGCCACCGCGCCCCGAAGTATTCGTAGCTCCGCCGGCCCAGCAGCCATGCCTCGGCGCCGAGCGCCTCGTCGAGCGCGACCTTGGCCCATTCTTCGAGGTCCTGGCCCCCAAACTGGCTGAACCAGCCGCCGAGCCTGAAGCCTTCCTCACCGTCCGGGTCCTGGACCACGCCGTCGAGCGAGACGTTCTGCGGACCGCTCATTACGATCTTTCCCATTTCGGTTCTCCTTTTCGCTGGTGTTGGCAGAAGCCACTGATGCAGGCGCCGGGGCGCCGGGAAACTGGGCGCCCGCCGGCCGCCCAGTTCGGCCGTCGGCCGGCGTCCATACAGGATGGAAGTGCGACAGGGTTCGGGAAGAAGGTGAAGCGAGAGTGGTGACAGCCGACCTGATCTCCA
>DASXKI010000338.1:0-12908 GCA_036496945.1 Streptosporangiaceae bacterium
AGCGCGTTCTTCGCAGGCCCGGCCGAGGCGCCCCGGCTCGCCGCGCTGTACACGCGCAGCCCGGAGGACGGCAAGGCGACCCGGATGGACGCGATGGGCAATGCCGCCCTGCGCGAGCCGGTCTACCTGAGCGGCGGCGGCGGGCTGGTGTCGTCGGCGGCCGATTACAACAGGTTCACCCAGATGCTGCTGCACCGGCCGGACAGCCCGGCGGGCGAGCTCGACGGAGTCCGGCTGCTGAGCCCGCGGACCGTCGCCTACATGGCGAGCAATCACTTGCCGGGAAACGCGGACCTGGAGACATTCGGCCGGCCGCTCTATGCGGAGACGGTTTTCGACGGCGTCGGCTTCGGCCTCGGCTTCGCGGTCGTGATCGACCCGCTGGCGACCAAGTCGCTCGGGTCTGCCGGGGAGTTCAACTGGGGCGGCGCTGCCTCGACGACCTTCTGGGTGGATCCGGCCGAGCAGGTGACCGCGACGTTCTTCACCCAGCTGCTGCCCTCGAGCGCGTACCCGATCAGGCCCCAGCTGCGGCAGATGGTCTATCAGGCCCTCGTCGGCTAGCTCTTGTCGGCGATGCGCAGCCAGGCGGCGGTGTCTGGCGGCAGCAGCCCGTCCTGGAGCGGACCGCTGGTAAGGAGCAGCTGGTCGTGTGGCGGCAGCGGGACCGGCCGGGCGGAGAAGTTGACCACGCAGCCAAAGCCGTCGGCGCGACGGAACGCCAGGACGTCGTCGGCAGTGTCGGCGGAATCGGAAGTGCCGAGCCATGTCAGCGCGTTGCCAGCGAGGGAGCTCGCAGCCCGCCTGATGCGCAGCGCAGTCCGGTACAGCGTCAGCATTGAGTCGCTGTCAGACGCCTCCGCGTCGACGGCCAGCTGCCGCCAGGCGGCTGGCTGTGGCAGCCAGGGCGGCGAACCGTGCCGCGGGCCGAACCCGAAGCCCGGTGCGTCGGCCTGCCAGGGCAGCGGCACCCGGCAACCATCGCGGCCACGAACAAGGTGGCCGGTGCGCTCGTAGACGGGGTCGGCGATCAGCCGGTCGGGAATGTCCTCGACTTCCCAGAGGCCTAGTTCCTCGCCCTGGTACAGATAGGAACTGCCAGGCAGCGCCAGCGACAGCATGATCGCCGCCCTGGCCCGGCGGGTGCCGAGGGCGAGGTCGGGGGCGCCAGGGTGGGGCTGCCACTCGCTGCCGGTGTCCGGCCGGCCATACCTGGTCAGGTGCCGGGTCACATCGTGGTTGGACATTACCCACGGCGCGGCCGCGCCGATGCTGGTGAGCGTGGTGTCGATGACTGCCCGCAGGCTGGCCGCGTCCCACGGCGCGCCGAGGAAGCCAAAGTTGAACGCGGTATGCAGCTGGTCCCCGGCCAGGTAAGGCCGCAGCCTCGTTAGCGGCTTGAGCCAGATCTCGCCGACGAACACCCGGTCGCCCGGATAAGAGTCGATCACCTGCCGCCACGACCGGTAGATGTCGTGCAGGCCATCCTGGTCCTCCCACGGCCTGCGGGCACCTTCGGGCAGTCCGGCGACGTCGGGCAGCGCGGGGTCCTTGACCAGTGCGTCGGCCACGTCGATCCGGAAGCCATCCACGCCGCGGTCAAGCCAGAACCGGAGAATGTCCTCGAACTCAGCCGCGACCTCAGGGTTCTCCCAGTTCAGGTCGGGCTGCTCGCGGGCGTACAGATGCAGGTACCACTCACCCGCGCGGCCGTCGGGCTCAGTGACCCTGGTCCAGGCTGGGCCGCCGAACCTTGACTGCCAGTCGTTCGGCGGCAGTTCGCCCGAGTCGCCGCGACCGGGGCGGAACCAGAACCTGGCCCGCTCCGCAGTGCCCGGCCTGGCCGCCACCGCCGCCCTGAACCACCGGTGCTGGTCGGAGCAGTGGTTCGGCACGATGTCGATGATGATCTTGAGATCGTGGTCGTGCGCGGCACGGATCAGCGCCTCGGCCTCGGCCAGGGTGCCGAAGACCGGGTCGATGTCGCGGTAGTCAGCAACGTCGTAACCGCCGTCGGCCATCGGCGACACATACCAGGGGGTGAGCCAGATCGCGTCGACGCCGAGGTCGCGCACGTACGGCAGCCGGGCGGCTAGGCCCGCCAGGTCGCCGACACCGTCGCCGTTGCCGTCGGCGAAGCTGCGCAGGTAGACCTGGTAGACCGCGGCGCGGTGATGCCAGGCAGGCTCCGCAGGCGCTGGTAGCGCCGGCGTCGGGGCGTGCCGATTGACTTCGTCAGCCACCCTTGCGGTCCGTCGGAGCGCGGTGGCGGGCCTTGCCCGCCGGCGTGGCCCTCGCGCTCTCGGCCGCGGTCCCGAGGGCTGCGGCGGCCACGTCCGCCTTGCGCTCCTGGCGGATCTCGCGAGCCTTGTATGCGACGAGCGCGGCAAGCACGAGCACGACCACCACGGCCAGCGCGTCGCTGGCGTGGGAGAAGTTCTTCGACACCTTGCCCCAGTCGCTGCCGAGTTCGTAGCCGATGACGGAAAGGACGGTGGCCCAGACGGCCGTGCCGATCAGGTTGAAGATCTCGAACGGCAGTGCTGGCACCTCCATGAAGCCAGCCACCAGGCCGGCGAAGGCACGCACCAGCGGGACGACCCTGGCGACGGCGACCGACCAGGCGCCTCGGCCGGCGAAGAACCGCTCGGCGCGCTCGACGTCCTTCCTGGTCATCAACAGGTACTTGCGGTACCGCTCGACGGTATGACGTCCGCCCAGCCTTCCGAGGCCGTACGCGGCGGAGGAGCCGGCTAGCTCGGCCAGCGTGCCCAGGATGATGACGAGCGGAAGGCTCAGATGTCCCTGGTAAGCCAGCACGCCAGCAAACCCGAAGGTGATCTCCGACGAGATCGGGATGCAGCAGGCCTGGACGAAGGCGAAGATGATCAGCGCCCAGTAGCCCCAGTCGGTCAGGAAGGTCGTCATGTTCACAGTTTCTACAGCATCGGAGGCGATGCCGGGGCCATCGGCGTCAGGTCGGTTCCGGGTGCACGGAAACTTGTGCCCAAAAGTTGTGCCCCGCCCCCTCGGGGAGGGCGGGGCACACGGGGCCGGCGGCCTGGGCGGGGGGATGCCCGGCGCCTGGCGGTCCGGTCGGCCATGTCGGGGGGGACGAGCACGCCACGACCGGAGGCTGGGGGCTACCGCAGGCGCGTCGCGATCTGCTTGACCAGGCTCGCGGCCTGCGCCTCCCACTTGGCGTAAGCCAAGGGGACGCCTGACTTCTGTACTCCCTGTGCGCTGGTCCACAGCGGCTGCGCTGCCCAGGCTGGGTTGCCGGCCTGGTACTGCTGCAGCGCGGTCAGGAACACGTCGGAGGCGTAGGCGGGATTAGTGATCTGTGCTGCCGTGCCCCAGCCCATCGACGGCCGCTGCTGGAACAGGCCCAGCGAGTCGAGGTCGCCGTAGTTCAGGTTGAGCAGAAGCGACTCCTGCATGGAGGTGGCCACCGCGATGACCGCCGACCGGACGCCCATCCTCTTGGCCAGGGCCCGCTGCACGATGGTGGTGGCGTTGGACAGCTGCGCGGGGGAGATGGGCATCCAGGCCTGAGGGGCGCTGGTCGCGACCGGCATGAGCCGGTCGGCGAGCGGCAGCACGCCGCGCTGGGCCAGCACCGGGTTCGTCTGCTGGTTGATCTCGGCCCGCACCTGCCCCCAGGTGGGCGCTGCGGCCTGCTGGCTGGCAGCCGGCCGGGCCGTCGTGGGGGCGACGACCGGGGCGGTATGGGGCCTGGGGGCGGCCGACGGTCCTGACGCCGAACCGCTGACCGTCGCGGCGCTCGCGGTACCGGCCCCGGCGAGCGCCAGGGCGGTGCCGACGTACAGCAGTGACCTCTTGCGGCCACGCAGTGCGCTGGCCAGCAATTCGGTGCCGGCGGTGGCAAGGTGCTTGCCTCGGTCCCGTACGACGCTGGGCAGGCGGTCAGAGCGGAGCATCAGGTTCCTTTCCAGCACGTCCTCGCCGCCCGTACCGGCGCAGGCCGGACCGGGGGTGAGCTCGCCGGGCGGGCGCCGGCGCTCTCGCGCATGCGGGGGACATGCGTCGCGGGTTCAGGGCGGGCCGTGCCAGGCTCGCGGGTGCGAGGTTCGGCAACGGCCCTAGGACAAAAGCCGGTACCCGGGGGGTGGGGCGGCTTCCCGGTGAGGATCTGTAGATGTAACGCCGCGATCGCGGAGGGCCCATCCCGGTATGAGGCTTGTCACTACCGGTAAGTAGTGGGAATATCGCGCTCCGTAGCCGGCCGTCTGGCCAGGCGCGAGTGTCGATGCCTCGCGATCGGCCCGCTAGCGGCGGTCGCTCAGGACCCCAGCTGGGTCTCCGGTGCCCTGGCTGCCCGGCTTGCGCCGCGCCGAGCGGGCCCGGGCCACGCCGGTCAGTGCCGCGATGGCGGCGATCCCGACGGCGAACCACGGGACGTAGTCGCCGAGCCGGTCGTAGAT
This sequence comes from Streptosporangiaceae bacterium, assembly GCA_036496945.1. Lineage (GTDB taxonomy): Bacteria > Actinomycetota > Actinomycetes > Streptosporangiales > Streptosporangiaceae > JAJYUU01. Next base: position 4,446 of record DASXKI010000338.1, read on the forward strand.
CGTCCTGGCTGACGCCCTCGGTAGCTCCAGGTGCACGAGGACAACGCCCCGGTAGCCGGTTCCGGCCCAGGCCAGCAGCCGGCCGCGCGCGTCGAAGGCGGCGGAGTCGCCGGTCAGGGCAGCCTGCACGACGGGACGCCCGGTCTCGGCGGCTCGCATCGCACTGAGCGCGGCGTGCTGCGCCGGAGCCCAGCTGGCCTGGAACGTGGAATCGGACGTCTGGTAGATGATCACCTGGGCGCCGTTATCCGTGTCGACCCGCGACATGTCCGGGAACGCCGACTCGAAGCAGATGAGCGGGCCGAACGTCAGCGACTGGCCATCGGGCAGGGTTGCCTGCAACACGTGCGCGCCCGTGCCTGGCACGACGTTCTGACCGGCGGCGCGGCTGATCTTGTCGAGCCAGCCAAGCACCGGGCGGAAGGGGATGTACTCGCCGAACGGCACGAGCCTGGTCTTGATATATCGGCCGTGGACGCCCGTGCTGCTGATGAGGGTGGCTTGCTTCGCTTTCGCGCCTGCCGCGTTGAGCGCATCCTGATTAGCCAGGATCTGGGCGCCCGATGTCCTGGCGGCCTGCTCGACGCTGGCGAGCAGCGCCGGATGAGTCGCCAGGTCGAAGCCGACGCTGCTCTCGCCCCATACGAACAGATCCGCGCGGCCGGCTTGGCTGGTCGTCAGCGCCTCGGCACGCGCCAGCCTGATGCCGGGTCCTGGCAGGTTGCCCGGCTGGACCAGCGCGATCGTCAGCGGCCTGGCCACCGGCGGCGGCGCGCTGAGAGCGAAGGCGACCGGACCGGCCCCGATGGCGACGAGGGCTGCAGCCACGCCCGTCGTCCGGACGACGGGCGATCTGGCGACGAGCGCTATGAGTAGTCCTGTGTTGGCGGCCACCAGGGCGAAGCTGACGAGCCAGATGCCGCCGATCGCGGCTAGCGCCAGGACCGCGGGGTGCTGCCACTGGCTGGCCCCGAGCACCGCCCACGGACCGCCGATGCCTTGCCACGACCGGATCCACTCGCTGACTAGCCAGCAACTCGGCACGACGGCGAGCGCCGCGAGAGCTCGCCTGGCCGTGACCGGCGGCTGCAGCAGGGACCAGGTGGCGACCCCGACAGCGCTCCACAGGAAGCCGAGGACGATCACCACGAGCAGGAGACCGGGGCCGAGATTCGGCGCGAGCCAGTACATCGTCGCCAGCAAGTAGCCGGCGCCGAACCACCAGCCGCGCACAGCGGCCTCGCGCCTGGTCGGCGCGGCCCGCATCAGGGCAAGACCGGGGACCAGGCCGACCCAGGCGAGGAACTCCAGGTTCGCAGCCGGGAACGCCAGTACGGGGATAGCTCCGGCCAGCAAGACCGCATACCGAACGGGCTGCCGGAAACCGCGCCAGAATGACACGTCTCTATTGTGCTGCCTGGCGCCGCGCGGCGGGCTGGCGGCGCCGCACCCGGATCGCGTCGGTCAGCGCCAGGCCGAGCGCGGCCAGTGTCGCGAACGTGATGAGACCCTCGGGCCAGCCGCCGATCTTGTCCGCCAGCGTCCTTTCGGTGCGCAGCGGTACCCGCGCCTCGATCTCGGCCTGGCCCCACGTCCGGCTGCTCGCCTGGAGCTGGCCATCCGGCGCGATGATGGCGCTGATCCCGGTGGTGGACGCGACGACCACCGCCCGGTCGTGCTCGATGGCCCGGATCCGCGCCATGTCGAGCTGCTGGAGCGTCTCGCCGGTCTGGCCGTCCAGCTCGAAGTCGGCGTCGTTCGTCTGCACGGCCAGCACGTTGGCTCCCGCGGCCACCTCGGACGAGACCAGCCCGTCGAAGCCGACCTCGTAGCAGATGACGTCGCCGAGGCGGATCTTGCCGACTCCGAAGACGACAGCCCGGTGACCAGGCGTGAAGTTGACCGGCTGCAGGGACGGCAGGGAGGTAAAGGTATCTAGGAGGCCGCGGAACGGGATGACCTCGCCGAAGGGCACCAGCCTGCGCTTGACGTACGTCGCGACCGGCCCCTTGCCCGGCAGCCACAACTGGCCCGCGTTGCGGACCGGCTCTTGGAGCACGGCGCCCACGAGCACCGGCCGGTCAATGGCCGCGACGGCTCCGGAAATCAGCTGGGCGATGTACGGGTTGAAGCTGGGATCCTGGTCAGTGGAGTTCTCCGGCCAGATGACAAGGTCCGGGGCACGTGCGCGGCCATTGGCAACGAGCGTTGCGAGCCGCTCGGTCGCCGACGCGTGATTCTGGGTGACCGTGGTAGCCCGCAGCAGGTTTGACAGGCTGCGGGCGTGCGGCACATCGCCCTGGATCGCGGCCACGACCGCCGTCCGCTGACCGGATCCGCCGCCGTCGGCCGGCAACAGTGCGCCCGAGGCCGCCAGCCCCGCCATCGCGACGAGCGCGATCGCGGGCCAGATGCGTGCGCGGACGGCGGGCAGGCCGATCCGCCCTGCTGCGGGCGCACGGGCCGGGCCAAGCAGCAGCCACGCCAGGAAGGCAGCGGTGAGGGCGATCAGAAAGGTAAGGAACGGCGGCCCGCCGATGGCCACCCAGCGAGCCGTTGGCGACGTTGCCTGGCTCATGACCAGGCGGCCCCACGGGAAGCCCTCCCACGGCCACCTGTCCCGTAGCGCCTCAGCCGCCACCCACCAGCCTGCCACTGCGAGCGGCCAGGCACGCAGCCGCAGCAGGAGCCATTGCCCGACAGTGAGCACCGCGAAGATGACGGTCTCCGCGACGGCCAGGGCGACCCAGACGTACCAGGCCACATTGACAAGCCAGGACAGCAGCGGGAAGAAGAACGCGAGGCCGAAGACGGCGCCCACCGCCAGGGCCATCCTGGCCCGCTGCTGCCACAAGGCGACGACCAGCAGTGCTGGCCCGACGACGGCAAGCGGCCAGATGCCCGCGGGCGGGAAGGCTGCTGCGAGCGTCAGCCCGCCGGCCAGTGCGGTCAGCGCAGCCAGCGGGGCCGGCATCGGCTGGACTGCCGCGGGGAGTGCCGGAAGCGCGGCCGTCGGGACGACCTGTCCTCCGCTGGCGAGCCGCACGGTCCCTCCGCTGGCACGAGACTCGAAATGCTTGGTTCTTGCGAGCGTAGCCGGGGCAGGCCAGCCAGCCGACGCGACCAGGTCGGCGGAGTCCCGTCAGGGCGGCCCGGCGGGACATCCCGCTGGCTCGATTCCGTGCAACGGGCAAATTGCAATCTGATTACCTATGGGATTGCAGCTATCCACCGTGATAGCGTCGTCACCGTCCGTTTGGTAGCAGGCACCAGATTGCCCGATTTAGGTTGGATGTGCAGCGGCTGATGGTCAAGATCCGTTATGCGGAGCTACCAGCCGGTTTACACGTCACAGCACAGGCTGACCGCCGCGGCACCGTCGTTTACCTGCTGCCTGGACTGACGCCAGTGCAGCGGCGAGCCGCGCTCATCCGGGTCCGCAGCAGCGCGCGCATGGGCCACGGGCCTAGATTGCCCGTTCTCGCTATGGCGATCGCCATCGCGGCGGACCGGGTGCGTACCACGACACGCATCGGTGCAGCCGCGGCGCGCGGGCACCCTATGTTGTTCATGCCGCCGCTGGTGGTGCTTGTCTCCAGCGCGATCGTGTTCACGCTCATGTCGTTCGTGACGCTGACCGTGTCTCCGCATGGCCAGGCCGCCCCAGCCGCGCTGCCGCTGCCGACGCTTGGCGCCGACGTGCAGTCGTCGCCGTCGCCGTCGCCGTCGCCTAGCAAGCGTCATCACCATCGTCGGCCGGCCCACAGCTTGTCCGGCTATGGCACGGTGTCGCCAAGCCCGTCGGCATCGGTGTCGACCGCCGCTGGACGGAGGCACCCGTCGGGTCCGAAGCCCTCGCCCTCGGACTCTCCGACCCTAGGCTCCCCGTCGCCGTCTCCATCGCCATCACCGCAGCCATCGCCGTCTCCGTCACCATCGTCTAGCGGCACGTGCATCAATCTCGGCCTGTTCGGGCTGTGCGTCAAGGTCTGACCCGGACCGCGCTGCCCAGCGAGCCCGAACTCGCAGCTAAGCTGCGCGCAATTGCGTTCAAGACGAGCCGGGCCGCTCGGCGGAATCCTGACCGTGACACGGTCCCCATGCGCGGGATCCGGGCGAAGGAGTTACTGGTGAGCCGCCGCGGCTGGTGGTTGTTCGCAGCGATGAGCGTGATCTGGGGCATCCCGTATCTGCTGATCAAGGTCGCCGACGGTGGCGTCGCGCCGCCTGTCCTCGTGCTGGCCAGGGTCGCGATCGGCGCGGCGCTCCTGCTCCCGCTCGCGATCCGGCGGCGCGAGCTCGCGGTGCTCCTGCCGCGCTGGCCATGGCTCGCGCTGTTCGCACTGGTCGAGATCGTCGCGCCGTGGCTGCTGCTGTCGGAGGCGGAGACCCGGCTGTCGAGCTCGCTGAGCGGGCTGCTGATCGCCTCGGTCCCAATCCTGGTCGCCGTCTTCTCCTGGCTGACCGGCGGTCAGGACCGGCTGACTGGCGTCAGGTGGGTCGGCCTGCTGGTCGGCCTGGCCGGCGTCGCGGTGCTCGTCGCGGGCGGCGGGGCGCATGGCGATGCTGCGTCAGTCGCCGAGGTCCTGCTCGTGGCGGTGTGTTACGCGACCGGCCCGCTGATCGTCGCGCGCAAGCTGAGCGATCTGCCGTCCCTCGGGATGACGGCCGCCTGCCTTGCGTTCGCGGCCATCGTCTACGCTCCGATCGCCGCGCTGACCTGGCCGGCATCCATGCCGTCAGCCCAGGTGCTGGCGGCCCTGGCGGGGCTCGGCATCGTCTGCACGGCGGTGGCGTTCCTCGGGTTCTTCGCGCTGATCGCCGAGGCCGGTCCGGCCAGGGCATCGGTCATCACCTACGTCAATCCGGCGGTCGCCGTAGCGCTCGGCATCGGCATCCTCGGAGAGCGGCTGACTGCGGCGATGGCTGTCGCGTTTGTACTCATACTGGGTGGTTCGGTGCTGGCGACCAGGCCGAGTCGTCAGCCAGCGGCGGACGCGCCGACGGTGGCTGGCCTGGCGGAAGCTGCCACCAGCGGCTATCGCGCGGCGCAGCAAGGGCCGCCCGACTAGACTCGCGCGGGTGATCGACCTCAAGGCTGCCCGACAAGATCCGGAGACGTTCCGTGCTGCCCTCGCTAGGCGCGGTGCGGCGGCTGACTTCGACGCGCTGCTGGCGGCTGACGCTCGCTGGCGGTCGCTGACGACGCGGGCCGAGGCCCTGCGCGCCGCACAGAAGGGCTCGTCGAAGGGCAAGCCCACGCCCGAGCAGATCGAGGAGCTGCGCGCGCTGCGCGATGAGCTGGAGCAGGCCCAGGAGGAGCTGGCGGCGGCGACGCAGGAACGCGACCGGCTGCTGGCCGGGATCCCTAACCTGCCCGACCCGACGGCGGCGGACGGCATGGACGAGGAGGACGCGCAGCTCGTCAGGACGTGGGGCGAGAAGCCCAAGTTCGGCTTCGACCTGCGCGATACCACCGAAATCGCCTCGGCGCGCGGCTGGATCGATATGGCCAGGGGCGCCCGGCTGTCCGGGTCCAGGTTCGCCTACCGGATCGGCGACATTGCGATGGCCGAGATGGCGCTGTACCGCTACGTGATCGACAAGCTCACCGGCCGCGGATTCCTGCTGGTGCTGCCGCCGATCCTCGCGAACGAGCGCGCCATGCACGGCACTGGCTTCCTGCCGACCGAGGAATCGAACCTCTACCACCTGGAGCACGACGACCTCTACCTGACCGGTACGTCGGAGGTGGCGCTAGCCGGCATCCACGCTGACGAGCGGCTCGAGGAAGCGGACCTGCCGGCCAGGTACACCGCGTTCACCACGAACTTCAGGCGTGAGGCGGGCGCAGCGGGCAAGGACACCCGGGGCATGTTCCGGGTGCATCAGTTCGACAAGGTCGAGATGTTCGTCTACTGCGTGCCAGAGCAGTCGCGGGAGACCCATGACCTGCTGCTGTCCTACGAGGAGGAGATCGCCCAGGAGCTCGGGCTGCCGTATCGGGTGATGAACATCGCGGTAGGCGACCTCGGCGCCCCGGCCTCGAAAAAATACGACATCGAGGCGTGGTTTCCGGTGCAGCAGCGGTACCGCGAGATCACCTCGTGCTCGAATACGACCGACTACCAGGCCCGGCGGCTCAATATCCGGTTCCGCCGCGACGGCGAGCTGGCGTACGTGCACACCCTGAATGGCACCGGCGCCACCGCCAGGGCGCTGTTGTCGATCATGGAGAACTTCCAGGACGAGCACGGCACCGTGTCGGTACCCGAGGTGCTCCAGCGGTTCGGCGCGCCGCCCACGATCGGCACGCCGCCCGCCAGCTAGGGCTCTGTTGGCTAAGACCCGGCGGTCCCGCCCGGCGGGGTGGTCGCTGAGAGGGTGGCCAGGAGCTTGGCGCCCTCGGGTACGCCGAGGCCCGTGCACGCGTCCCAGCCGGGCCCGGCGACGTAGGCCCCGTTGTTCCCGCTGGTGATGTCACGCAGGCCCGGCACCGGGTACCCGGCCTGGACGCCGGCGTACAGCGGCTGCTGTATCAGCCCGAGCGACCTGCCCAGTGCTTGCGCGTACCGCGCGACGAGCGCAGCCCACAGGGGCGCGACGGCACTCGTCCCGCCGATCACGGTCTGGTGACCGTCGATGAGGACCTGGTATCCCGTCGCCGGGTCGGCGTTGCCAGCCACATCGGGCACGCCGCGGCCTGGCGCGCCGCGAGGGCTGACCGGGACGCCTGCGCTGGCCTGCCAGCCAGGCAATGCGAACGTAGCGCTGACTCCGCCGCCAGTGGCGCCGCCGCCGCCGCCATCGTTCCACACGGTCTCGGAGCTGATCGCCCCAGTTGCCGGGTCAGCGCGCAAGCTGGTGCCGCCGCACGCGAGTACGTGCGGGCTGGACGCCGGGAAGTCAGCGTGCGGCTGGCCGTCGCTGGCCCCGTCGCCGCTGCCGTTGTCGCCGGCCGCGGCGGTCACGGTCACGCCGAGCGCGACGCCATCGGCGATCGCCTGGTCGAGCGCGGTCATCGACTGCGCGGTCCAGGAGCTCTCCGGCCCGCCCCAGCTGATGCTGACCGCTACTGGCGTGGGCTCGGCGTGCACGGCGGTGGTCACCGCGTCCAGGAAGCCCTGGTCGGTATTCGGGGCGAAGTAGACGAGCTGCGCCGCGCCGGGTGCCACCGCACCGACGACCTCGATGTCGAGCAGCACCTCGCCGTCAGCGCCTTGCGGGTCCTGGCCCGCCACGTTGCTGGCACCGTCCACGCCGACCGCGGTAACCGACGGGGTCGCGATCCTGAGTGAGCTGAAGTAGCTGTCGAGGTCGCCAGTGGAGAAGCCGCCGCCGAGCTCGATGATCGCGACGGTATGGCCGGTGCCGTCGGTGCCGGCCGGAAAGCTGTACAGGTCGGCGACCTGCGGGGGAGTGTAGGAAACCTGCTTGGCAGCGGCGGCCGCGGCGAACCGGAAGTGCGGCACCGCCTGCGGCCGGTCGTCCAGGCCGAGCACAGCGACGACCACGCCGTCCAGCTGGGCGGGCACCTGCAGGCTGCCGCGGCGGTACCGGTGCGTGACTGCGGCTCCTGTTGGACCTGTGCTCGTCACCAGGCTCAGGTCGGCGCCGAACGCGCCGGCGAGCGCGCCGACGGGGCCGGCCACGGTCATGCGCCGCGCGCCGGGTTCCTGCGCGGTCACCTGGATCGCCGGGTCGATGCTCGTCAGCACGTTAGCCACCAGCTCGTGATCGGCGGGCACGGAACCGTATCGCTGCCGGAGCTCGGATCGCGAGAGCCGGACCGGCGCGCCATCGGCCGTCCGGGGCAGCGCCGCCGCCCGGCGGGTGATGATGGTCAGCTCGATCCGCTCGGCCGGGTCGACGGGGCCTGCCGCTGCCGCCGCTGGCAGTTCGGAGCGCTGGCTTCCGGCAAGGGGGACTAACGAGGGCGTCGTCATGGTCGGCCTTTCTCCACGCGGTCAGGACGTGCACGGTCAACGGGGCGTGCACGATCTGCGGGGGCGCGCCACGCTCTCGGTATCAGTAAACATCGGCATGGTGCGGATCGTCGACGTACCGGCTTAACCTGCTCCGGGTCCTACCAGCGGCCTCGGTGCACAAGCTCGTCCAGCGTCCGACGTTTGATCTTCCGGCCGGAGCCGCCCAGGTCGGCCGCCGGGTCCGGGTGCCCGATCGCAACGGCACCGATCGGCATGTAGTGGCCCGGTATCCCGTAGAGCGCGCGGAAGTCCGCGATCTGCTCCGGCGGGATGCCGAAGAACAGCGCGCCGAGACCCTCGTCCACGGCGGCAAGCAGCATCAGCAGTGCAGTAAATCCTGTGTCAATGTCCCAGTAGGGCACCGGCCAGTGCGCCTCGTCCCGGTCGGTCCAGCCCTTGTCCTGGCGGGCGTACCGGTCCAGGTAGATGTCCCTGCAGGACAGCGGCACCACGACCAGAGGAGCCTTGGTCACCG
>DASXKI010000339.1:0-2851 GCA_036496945.1 Streptosporangiaceae bacterium
GGCGCTGCAGGCGCCGGTGGTGCACGCGTTCGGCGGCAAGGAGTTCGTGGAGTACGACAATCCCTACGACGTGGGGATGACCGGGCTGATCGGGTTCGGCTCCGGGTACCGGGCGATGGAACACTGCGACGCGCTGGTCATGCTCGGCACCGACTTCCCCTACCGGCCATTCCTGCCCGACGGCGTGCCGGTGGTCCAGGTCGACGTGCGGGGCGAGCAGATCGGCAAGCGGATCCCGGTGCGGGCGCCGCTGACCGGCACGGTCAAGGACACGGTCGACGCGCTGCTGCCGCTGCTGCGACCCAGGACGGATTCACTGCACCTGGGCCGGATGACCGCGCACTACCGGCGCGCCCGCGAACGGCTGGACAAGCTGGCCAGAGACCGGCGGAACGACTCGCCGCTGCACCCGCAGTACGTCGCCGCCACGGTCGACCAGCTCGCCGCCCAGGACGCGATCTTCACCTTCGACGTCGGCACGCCGTCCATCTGGGCCGCCAGGTACCTGCGGATGAACGGCGCCCGCCGGCTGGTCGGCTCGCTCAACCACGGCAGCATGGCCAACGCGCTGCCGCACGCGATCGGCGCGCAGGCCGCCAGCCCTGGCCGGCAGGTCATCGCGCTGTCCGGCGACGGCGGGCTCGCGATGCTGCTCGGCGAGCTGGTCACGCTGCGCCAGCAGCGGCTCCCGGTCAAGATCGTCGTGTTCAACAACGGCGCGCTGTCGTTCGTGGAACTGGAGATGAAGGCGGCCGGGATCGTCAACTACGGCACCGACCTGGACAATCCCGACTTCGCCGCGATAGCCAGGGCCACCGGGCTGTTCGGCGTCCGGGTCGACAAGGCAGGGGACCTGCCGGACGCGCTGCGGGAGGCGTTCGGCCACGACGGCCCGGCCCTCGTGGACGTGCACACCGTCCGGGAGGAGCTGTCCCTGCCGCCCAAGCTGACCTACGGCCAGCTCAAGGGCTTCACCCTGTACGCGACCAGGACGATCCTGTCCGGCGGGGGAGGGGAGCTCGTCGAGCTCACCAAGTCCAACCTGCGCGAGCTCGAGGCCGAATAACACCGACGCGGAGCCGGTGCCCCATACCCGGCCAGCTTTGTTGACGCCGTGACCACATCTAATCGTTTCAGCGGCGTGAAAAATGGTCGCCACGTCAACAAAGCCAACGGGAGTGACTGATGTGATCGGGCATGGGCGACCAGGGCCACGACTTTGCACACGCGGGCACACTTTGCACACGGCGTGACCATTTGTGACCGGTCACTCACCCTGAAAAGTGGTCACCTGGTGTGCAAAGTCCGCGGAACCGTCTGGCTCGGACCAGGGTAACCACCAGGGTTCTCCCTGGAGCGGTGCGGCGGTGAAACTCCTTAACGTTTTCTTAGGAATAACTCCAAGGAGGCGACGAGATGGCGGAACAGCAGGGGCAAGGAGACTGGGTCAGCGGCGTGCGGGAAGGCTACGCCGAGGTCGGCGACCAGCGGTTGCATTACGTCGAGGCAGGTGACGGGCCGCTGGTCGTCTTGCTGCACGGCTTCCCCGAGTTCTGGTACGGCTGGCGGAGTCAGATCCAGCCGCTGGCGGCGGCGGGATTCCACGTCGTGGCACCCGACACGCGCGGCTACAACCTGTCGTCGCGGCCGAAAGAGGTCGCCGCCTACGACGCCGACAAGCTCGCCGCCGACATCCGCGATCTCATCCACGAGCGCGGCGCCGAGACCGCGATGCTGGTCGGTCACGACTGGGGCGGGACCATCGCCTGGACCATGGCGATGCACCACCCCGAGGTCGTGGAGCGGCTGGCCATCCTCAACGCCGCCCATCCGCGGAAGCTATCGCAGGGACTGCACCACCCGGGCCAGCTCCGCAAGTCCTGGTACTTCTTCTTCTTCGATCTCCCGGAACTACCGGAGACCGTCGTCCACGCCAACCATTGGCACTTCTTCCGGCACTTCCTGAGCGATGCGCGCCCGGCCTTCACGTCGGAGGAAACCGATCGCTACATCGAGGCCTGGTCGCAGCCGGGCGCGGCCACCGGGATGATCAACTACTACCGGTCCTCGGTGCGGGCCTCGCCCAAGCGCGCGGAAGCGGCGCTTCGCCCGATCGAGGCACCCACCCTGGTCATCTGGGGGGAGCGCGATCGCTACCTCGGCCCCGAACTCGCCGAGCCGGACCACGACGACGTGCCCAACCTGGACCGTGTCGAGCGGCTGCCCAACGCCTCGCACTGGGTACACCACGACGAAGCTGAGCGCGTCACGCAACTGCTCACCGAGTTCTTCGCCCCGGCCCTACCGGCCAAGAACTGACCATGCCCCAGGTGTACCGCACGCTGCGGGTCGCCCCGGCCGACAACGGCGTGCTCAGCGTGGTGATCGACGCGCCGCCCATGAACCTGATCGGACCGGAACTGGTGCGTGACCTGGTCAGGCTGCTCGGCGCGCTGGAATCCGGTTGTCACGATCGCGAAGATCCGCGGCCGGGCTCGCAGGGGCGGGCAGCGAACTGGCGCTAGCGTGCGACATGCGGTTCGCCGCGCGGGAGAACGCCATCCTGGGGCAGATCGAGGTCGGCTGCGGAGCGCTTCCTGGCGCGGGGGGCGTACAGCACCTGGCCCGGCTCATGGGGCGGGGCCGGGCCATGGAGGTGATTCTCGGCTCGGACGACTTCGGGGCCGAGCTGGCCGAACGGTACGGCTGGATCAACCGGGCGCTGCCCGACGCCGAACTGGACGCGTTCGTCGCCCGGCTCGCGCGGCGCGTCGCATCGTTCCCGCCCGACGCGGTGCGATCCGCCAAGCGCCTGCTCAACGAGCTGACCATGCCCGGCGACGAAAGCGAC
>DASXKI010000340.1:0-3301 GCA_036496945.1 Streptosporangiaceae bacterium
CTGGACGAGCTCAAGCCGGGCCGTCGGTCGGCTAGCGACGTGGACGAGGAGAAGCGATTCCACGCGGACTGGGCGCTGTGGAAGAGCGCGCCGTCGGAGCGGGAGCTGACCTGGACGGCGCCGTGGGGTACCGGGTTTCCCGGCTGGCACACCGAGTGCTCGGCCATGTCGCTGAAGTTCCTCGGCGACGTGATCGATATCCACACAGGCGGCATCGACCTGCGCTTCCCGCACCACGAAGACGAGCGCGCTCAGTCCAATGCTCTCGCCGGGCACGAAGTGGTCAGGCACTGGGTTCACGGCGAGCACGTGCTCTTCGATGGCCGCAAGATGGCCAAGTCGACAGGGAACATGTTGCTGCTGGCCGATCTTGCCCGCCGCGGGCTCGACCCGCTCGCGGCCCGGCTCGCCTTCCTTGAGCACCGGTACCGCCAGCAGCTGAACCTGACCTGGGAGACGCTGACTGCGGCGGACGGCACCGTGCGGCGCTGGCGGGAGCAGGTGGCCGACTGGGCCAACGAGCCGAGCAAGCCCATGTGCGCGGAGTACTGGTCGCGGATCACTACCGCGCTGGACGACGACCTCGACACGCCGACGGCACTGCGTGCGCTGCGCGAGCTGGCCAAGGACCCGCAGATCCCGGCTGGCTCGAAATTCGAGACATTCGCCAGCGCGGACCGCGTCCTCGGCCTCGATCTGGTGAGCCTGGTGGGCAAGCCTCGGGCGGTGACGCCGTTGCCGGCCGGTGCGGAGGCCAAGCTAGCTGAGCGGGCACACGCCCGTGAGCGCCAGGACTTCGGCGCCTCCGACCGGCTGCGGGCCGAGCTCAGCGACCTCGGCGTCACGGTGGCCGACACTTCCGACGGCCAGAGCTGGACTGTGACCCCGACATAGGCCACCTGACCCGCTATGGGCTGATTTGGCGCCCGGTGCTGGTCGTGGCCTCGGACGCAACAGGTCACCGCTTCCACTCCCGATTACGCAACAGATCGACGCTGATGCGCATGAGGCACCAGCGCCTGTCGGTACTGCCGGCTCTTACGCTTGTCGAAAGATCATCCGCCCAGATCATCCGCCGAATGGAGCGCTTGACCATGACGGAGACCGTGCGCCAGACCACCCGCACGAGGACCTACCTCATGTGCCCGCCTGAGCATTTCGCGGTGGAATACGCGATCAACCCGTGGATGGACCCGGACAAGCCGGTCGACGTGGCGCTCGCCATGCAGCAATGGGAGCGTGTCGGCGAGGCCTTTACCAGCCTCGGTCATACCGTGCGCACGATCAGGCCCGAGCCCGGCCTGCCCGATATGGTCTTCGCCGCCAACGGCGCGACCGTCATCGGCGGCAAGGTCCTCGGCGCACGTTTCAGGCACCCGGAACGGCAGCCCGAGGCGGCCGCCTACCTGAACTGGTTCCGCGAGCAAGGTTACGGCGATATCCGGGAGTCCGCCATCATGAACGAGGGCGAGGGCGACATCGTCTTCGCGGGCCGCGCCATCCTGGCTGGCCACGGCTTCCGCAGCGACGAAGCGGTCCGGGACGAGCTCACAGACCTGTTCGGCCTGCCCGTGATCAGCCTCCGCCTGGTCGACCCGCGGTTCTACCACCTCGACACTGCGCTGGTCGTGCTGGACCCGCAGACCGCGGCGTACTACCCAGCTGCGTTCGACGACGCAGCCAGGGCAGCGCTCGCCGCTCACTTCGCCGAGCTGATCGAGGTCAAGGACGAGGACGCCGAGGTGCTGGGCCTCAACGCGATCAGCGATGGACGCAACGTGGTGCTGCCCGAGCAGGCGGTCGGCATGCGGGCGCAGCTCACCGCCGCAGGATTCAACCCCGTCGGGGTGGACCTGTCAGAACTGCTGAAAGCAGGCGGCGGCCCGAAGTGCTGCACCCTCGAACTCAGGTAAGCGGGCGGGACCACAACAGATCCAGTCAGTCGGCAAGCGCAGGAGGCGAGTCAATGGCAGGCACGGCCGGCCCGAAGTCGGAGCAGCTGCGCGCCCAGTCGGCGGCGCATAGCGCGCACAACTATCACCCGCTGCCAGTCGTGGTCGCGGAAGCCGAGGGCGCCTGGGTCACCGACGTCGACGGCACGCGGTACCTGGACATGCTGGCCGCCTACTCGGCCATGAACTTCGGCCACCGCCACCCTCGGCTGCTCGCCGCCGCCCAGCGACAGCTGGAGCGCGTCACGCTCGTCAGCCGGGCGTTCGAGCATGATCAGTTCGGGCCCTTCTGCGCTGAGCTGGCCGCGCTGGCGGGCATGGACATGGTCCTGCCGATGAACACCGGGGCCGAGGCGGTCGAGACGGCCATCAAGACCGCACGCAAGTGGGGCTACGAGGTCAAGGGAGTCCCCGCTGGCGAGGCCGTCATCGTCGTGTTCGACGGCAATTTCCACGGCCGGACGACCACCATCGTGAGCTTCTCCACTGACCCCGATGCCAGGGACGGATACGGCCCGTTTACGCCTGGGTTCCGCATCGTGCCCTACGGCGACCTGACGGCGCTGGCGGCCGCCATGGACGACAAGGTCGTGGCCGTGCTCGCCGAGCCGATCCAGGGCGAGGCCGGCGTCCTGGTGCCGCCGGCCGGCTTCCTGCCCGGTGTGCGCCAGCTGTGCACGGCGCACGGCGCGCTGTTCATAGCTGACGAGATCCAGTCGGGCCTGGGCCGGACCGGCGCGACATTCGCCTGCGAGCACGAGGACGTCGTGCCCGACATGTACATCCTGGGCAAGGCGCTCGGCGGCGGCATCGTGCCAGTGTCCGCCGTCGTATCATCGAGCGACGTGCTCGGCGTGTTCAAGCCTGGCCAGCATGGCTCCACCTTCGGCGGCAACCCGCTGGCGTGCGCGGTGGCCCGCGAGGTCATCGCCATGCTGTCGACCGGCGAGTACCAGGAGCGGTCAGCCAAGCTCGGCGCGCACATGCACGACCGGCTTAACGCACTGCCGGAGAGCAAGGTCAGGAACGTCCGCGGCCGGGGGCTGTGGGCCGGCGTCGAGTTCGCGGACCTGCCCGGCCGTCAGGCCACCGAGATGCTGGCCGAGCGCCGTGTGCTGGCCAAGGACACTCACGGGTCGACCATCAGGCTCGCACCGCCGCTGGTCATCAGCGAGAAGGACCTGGACTGGGCCATCGACCAGATCGAGGCCCTGGTCCGCTAAGGGGCGCAGGCAGGCGGCGATTCAGGTAGCGCGCGTCAGGCGTAGCACAGACCAGCCAGCGACCACCGGGAGCTGGATCTCGATCGAACTTCCCTCCCGATGTACGCCCGGCACCGTGGCGACCGG
>DASXKI010000341.1:0-6925 GCA_036496945.1 Streptosporangiaceae bacterium
CTTGCGGTCAACATGGCTGACCAGGGATAACGGGCATCGCGTCGCTGGTCTGCCTGGGAGCAGGACTCCGACAGTGGCTCGTCGGCCAGGAGCCTGCCGATGCTCGCCCGCGCCGCGAACGCGCGCCGTTCTGACAGCCTCAGGTACCGGAGCTGATGAACTGACCAGGCGGGGAGCGGGAGCTCCAGTGCCTCATGCACCGCCGACAGGAAAAGGCGGACAGCAGCACCGTCTGGCGGAGTGGGCGCTGGCGGGACGGCTGGGTCGGACACGGCAATCTCGGCGGGTAGGGACGGCAAGTTGTCAGCCGTGGGCGAGCGTGCTGACGTCGCGACTGCGACCAGCTCGCCCAGTTGATCGTTCCTGGCGGAACTCACCTCGGACATTCTCACAGTAGGTAAACGATCAACAGCACCAACTGACCGTGTCGCGCGTTCTTGACAAGCTGAAAGGCGGGAGCCCTTCCCCTCCGCATAGCACCTTCCGCCTTTGGTTCCGACTTCCGCGCCCAGCGATGCGCTACCGGACAGGCGCACCGCACCCAGTCGCGGATTACCGCGCATCGAGAGGCTTCAGCCATGATCGCCCGGCCATGCTTCATGCCCCGCCGGCCGTGATGGGGCGGCGGCAGCGTCCGTAACGTTCACGAACAACATCTCGCTCTCGCCGCCAACGGTGGGCACGGTCCGGTCCCGGCGATGTAATCGTGGCACGCTGAACGCGTGACCCGGTTCAGCCTTATCGCTGAGGTGAGCTCAGACAACGTCGCGGCCGTCCGGCCCGTCCTGGTGGACATGATCGACGAAGCGGCGGTGATCGGCGCCGCCGGTGGTCTGTACGTGCGGGGCGCCATGGACGGTGCTGACGCCCAGGACGTCAACCGCCGACTGCTGTCGGCTCTGCGGCAGGTGGAGAGGAAGACCCGGCTGCGAGCAGAGTGGACGGCCGAGGGCTACGTCCACCGATTCTTTGATTACGTCCCGAAGAGCACGCGGCCCGTGGCGTAAACGCACCTTGTCAATATCGGCCCGGACCCGCACCGGCGGGGATGACCCGTCCGCGAGCGCCTCCACGGCCGCCGGCAGGCCCTCTTGGACGAGGACCGCCGGGTGGACCCCCCGGAGGGCCAACTCGCGGGAGCTCAGCGATCGCCTGTTCAGCTTGGTGCCGGCCTGGTCGAGCGAGGCGGCCATCGGCGGGTCACGGGCCGCCCGGTCCTAGGGCGGGCATGGCCAGCGACAGAGCTAGCGTCGACATCCGTTGCTGCGCCCCGTCGTAGAGCTTCCGCTCGACCCGGTGCCGCTCGTCGTCGCGGCTTCCACGATCCGCTGACGGGGCGCCCGCACGTCCTGGGCCCGCGCCTCGGCCTCCAACTGCTCGTTCCATCGTCATGTTGGCGGCCGCAGCCGCGGCGGCACGGATCAGCCTCTGGCCGAGCGCCGGGTCGTGGATCAGCGGCACGAGCGGCTGCCCCTCTGGCTGGACCACCGCGACCGTCCTCGCCTGGCGGCCGAGGGGGCTTGTCGACGGCACTTCTCAGCGGCGAGCCAGGCCTTCGCGCGGGAGCAGCCGCTCAGATGACGGCCTGATCAGATCAGGATCTTGACGATACGGAAGGCACGCGCCCATTCGCTGGTGTGCAACTCGGTGAGCCCGGAGTCGAGGATCTTGAAGATTTCGGCGAGGGCCAGGCTGATCGCTCCGAAGAGAGCTGGCAGCTGGGCTGCCGTATCGTCCGCGAACGCCAAGTCCAGCGGCGGGCGGGCGGCGACCTCCTCGAGGATAGGTTCGAGGTCGATATCCTCGTCGAGCTCGTTGAACCTGTGCATCCGCTCTTGCATGCCGGCTGTTATCGGCAGGTCCCAGGGCAGAATGACGTCGCGGCCGTTTGCCTTTGCCGTGGCCTGGGCGAGGAGCAGCATGTCGTGGATGGCGTCATTCACGAAGTCGAGGTAGCGCTCGACGTCGTTGCGGTCGACATCCACCTCCCCTGCCCGCCGGAAGAATCGCTTGAACTTGGTCAAGCCCATAACTGGCATCGGCTACTGCCCTCCTAACGGACGTCTTCCCTCAGGTCCCCTGCCGGGACTGCATTCTTTGGAACGCCAGCCGGATGGCCATCGCTCCCTCGCCTACTGCTGTCGCGACCCGCTTCGTCGAGCCGCTCCGGACGTCGCCGACGGCGAATACGCCGGGCTGGCTGGTCTCAAGCGCCGTGGTCTGCCACCCGCACTCGGCCGGCCGGGCGTCGTGCCCGGTCCGGACGAAGCCGTGATCATCGAGATCGACCAGGTCACCGAGCCAGCCAGTGGCCGGCACCATGCCGATGAAGATGAACAGCGCGCTGGCGTCCAGGACCGTCCGGCGCCCAATAGAGTCGGCCACCGCGACGGCCTCAAGTACGGCATTGCCCATAAGCTCCTGGACCTGAGTGCCGAGCAGGATGGTGACGTTGTCGAGCCGGCTGATCCGGTCGATCAGGTACCTCGACATTGAGACCGCCAGATCGGGCTCGCGCACGACAACCGTGACGCTGGACGCGTACCTGGACAGGAAGACTGTCGCCTGGCCAGCCGAGTTACCGCCGCCGACGATCACGATCGGATCGCCCCGGCACATCATGGCCTCCGCCTGCGACGCGGCGTAGTACACGCTGGCCTTCTCGAAATGCTCAAGGCGGCGCAAGTCGGGGCGCCGGTACCTCGCGCCGGTGGCGATCACCATCGATGTGCCCGTCATCGAGTTACCGTCATCGAGCTGTACGGTGAACTGACCATCGTCCCGGACGACGCTCATCGCCTCCGCGGGCACTGTGAATTTAGCGCCGAACTTCCTGGCCTGGATCACCGCGCGGACGGCTAGCTCGGCGCCCGACAAGCCGGAGGGGAAGCCCAGGTAATTCTCGATGCGAGGCGACAGCCCGGCCTGGCCGCCGGTCGCCATCCCGTCCAAGACGACCGTTTCCATGCCCTCAGACGCCCCGTAGACCGCGGCAGAGAGCCCGGCTGGGCCCGATCCGACGACCAGCAGGTCACTGGTGCTGTGCCGGGTACTCGGAGCTGGCAGGCCGACGGCGGCGGCGAGCTCGGGATTGCTCGGGTTACGCAGTAGCCGCTCCCCGTACAAGATCACGATCGGCGTGTCCTCAGGTGGCACGCCCAGCTCGATGAGCAGGGCCTCGGCGCCGGAGTCTTCTTCGACGTCGAGCCACTGGGCAGGCAGGCGATTGCGGGCAGCGAAGTCACGCAGCCGCTTGGCATCGGCGGAGTACCGGGAGCCGATGATCCGCAAGCCGACGCCGAGGCCGATCAGGATAGAGCGGCGGATCAGGAACGCGCGCAGGATCAGGTCGCCGAAGCCAGGATCGCTGGCGACCAGCGTTCTGAGCTTGCCGGCCGGTACGACGAGGACCTCGCCGGGCCCGACGGCGACAGCGCTGTAGAACGCCGCCTCGCCAGTCAGCAGGCCTAGCTCACCCAGGAAGCGATCGGGGCCGTGCACGCTGATCAGGCGCTCGCAGGGCGTTCCGCGGCCCTCGACGACGGCAGTCGTCCCGGCCAGGATGACGTAGAAGTCGCAGCTCAGGTCCCCGGCCCGGATCAGGGTCTCGTCCGATTCAACGCGGCGGCGGTGGCCAAGCGAGGCCAGTGCGGCGACTTGCCCCCCGGAAAGGCGCGGATATGCCCCGTACAGGTCCTCTGTCTCCGCTGGCGTACCGGCCGATGTCGCAGCCGGTCTCACAGCCGCGGCGGCATCCTCCGCCTGGGCGCGGCCGTTCTTCCGCGCCCGGCCGGCGGCCCTGTCGCTGGCCTCAGACATAGGAGCCCCCAGACCTAGGATTCGCCGACGTAACACCAGCGTCAGTCCTTGCCCTGCTCAAACGACTGCACGATCGGGTGCCCGACCGCGAATGCACGCCCGCGAGCGTGGGGCATCGGTGGCGAGTCACAACACCCCGACGTGACCGCACGTGCGGCAGAGGCACAGCCAGCTGGTACCGAGACGCATCAGATAGGGATCCATGAGTGGTTGTCACGGCCGCCTCCGTCGTACGCATTGACCCCAGGTTGCCGAGCCCAGGCGGCCCCACCTCATCCTGGCGGTTAGCTTCCCCCGCCGCTGGCCAGGCCGGTGCTGAGCGGGCGCCCGGTGCGACAGTGTGAATGGGACGTGAACCGGCTGGCCGCCAGCATTATCCGCGCTGCCATGAACCTGAGCGCCGAGAAACGGAGACGGCTTCCGTGGCCGCCAGGGCGATCCTGTCATCGCTTCACTTGAGGCCTGCGCATATGCTCGGTGCCGCAGCGCGGCCTGCCTCAATCCGACACCGGTGCGGACGGTGGTCGTGCCCAGGTTGCCGCGGCCTGGTCGTCGCCGTGCAGGGCCTTCATGAGCTGCTGCTCAGCGTCACGGGTTAGCGACGTGAGCAGGACCGTCCCGCCGTACGGCTGCAGCGCCTCCAGGAACTTGTCTGGCGTGGCCTTCCGCAGAACGACGAGGATCGCGGATGTTCCCGGCTGCACCAGATCCTGGACGCGCTGCTTGAACTCGTCCTTGATGCCGAGGTCGTCGGCAGCGCCAAGCCCAGCTCCCATCAGGCCGCCTGCGACGCCAACGAGCGGTGCCAGCGGGAAAAGGAAGATCAGGCCAAGGAGAGTTCCCCAGAAGAACCCGCTGAGGCTGCCCCAGGCGACGGCGTGGTGAGCCGGAGTCGTGACATGCAACTTGCCTCTACGGTCCCGGCGCACGATGGCTGCATCCTCCAGATCGATCAGATAGTCCCGCTCGAGCTTGGTAAGTTCCTGCCAGACCTCGGTGGCTGTTTCTTCGTCCGGGTATCCGATGACGATGAGGTCACTCATCAGGCGTCCTCCTGCTGCTTTTCCATGACTGGGATCATCACTGGCCCGCCAGGCCGCGGCCGACGGGTATAGCTTTGGCCAGCCCGTATCGGGTGCGGTCACCGTTGCCCACCCACTTGCAAGGTTCGCCGCCAGCGGGGCTCGGTACATCAGCAGTCCGTGCAGTCTTGACGCGCGGCCGGATTGCGCTCGGTTGCCATCAGGAGATCTGCCAATGACGAAATGCCCCGCGTTGGGCCTCTTGCGATGCTTTTCTGGGGCAGCCACGACTAGCGATGGCGATTACGGACCATTCAGACGGCGGCGCTAGCGCGGCGCGCACGAGCACGCCGCGCCTGCTCGCCCCGCCAATGCTGCCCGCCCGGCAAGGCCTCGAAGCCTTCGACGAGCTATGCACATGCCAGGCCCCGGGCGCGACGACGAATATCCCGGCGATGGAGCGGCTCGGCAAGGCCTGGCTCGGCGCGTGCTCAACATCCGATGCCGTCCCGGGATCCGGTTAATGGCTACGCTGGGCGGGTACCTGGATCGCGGCAGCAGGGACGACGCCTCAGCGGCTCTGTCTTAACGACCGCGGCACCCTGGCGTACCAGCTCCGGCGGATCCGAGAGGTGTCCAGCCACGATCTTGGCATCCGGGACAATCTTCACGTAGCTGTTCGCGCCTGGCGGACAATGCAGGCACTGCGGCCGTCGGCCGCGTGGGACGGCGTAACCAGGAGGCCGGATGCCAATGCTGACGCACTAGTGCGAAGGCGAAGCTTGGGGGCCAGCCATGAGCGCAGACCTTAATGAGCGCACGTACATACGCGAGCTTGAAGACAGCCTTCAGTTGATCTTGTTCGGCGACGGCGGCACCGCAACTGCAGTGGTGCTGCTCGTCCGCAGCGCACTATCCGCCGGCGACCGGCCGAAAGCCGAGCGGCTCGCGCGCGCGGCGCAGCGGCTCGCGGATTCCGCGGTGGTGGAATCCGACATGGAAGCAGCCGCCTATCACGTCGGCGGCCTCATCGAACGCAACGGTGATCTCCTGCAACAGGCGGCCGGCCAGTACGCTGCGCCGCTCGCCTGCGCGTCAGCCACCGAGGACGCAGGAGTTACCTGGGCAGCGCAAGGCAAGCAGCAAGATGCCGTCGGCCAGCTTCAGCAGTCATATGCGCAGTATGAGCAGCTCGGCTGCGTCGATGCCATGGCACGCGTCCGATCGCGGCTGCGGGCCCTGGGCATCAGGTCTCATCACTGGACGTATGCAGACCGGCCCGCCTTTGGCTGGGACAGCCTCACCGACACCGAGGGGCGGATAGTGGCACTCGTCGCGCAGGGTCTGTCTAACCGGCAGGTCGCAAGCCAGGTATTCCTAAGCATGCACACAGTCGCCTATCACCTGCGGCACGTCTTCTGGAAGCTGGACGTATCCTCACGGGCGCAGCTGGCGCGACTAGCCGCCGAGCGGCGCACGCTCGCAGGTAGTCAACTGCACCGACCATGACACGCGCTGGCAACGACAGAAAATCCCCAGACGGCCATCGCCGCGAGGGCGGACTACGGTTATGCGGCTACTGGCCATCTCGGGGTCCGCCATGTCAGCGATCAGCATTTGATTGCCTAACCGGGGGCTGGGCGACTAGCCGGTAGACGGCGTCCCCGCACGGGCTATAAGTGCAGCATTGTAGGGCGGTATGCGCAAGGGAGAGCAGTTCGTGCCCACCGCGTTGCTCATCGTTGTCAAGGCAGTCAATGGCGGCCTCTTCGTCGCCCTGTTCGCGGTGATCGGCGAGATTCTGCAGCCAAAGCGGTTCGCCGGCATCTTCGGCGCGTCCCCGGCAGTAGCGCTGGGTAATTTGCTGGTGATCGCCTTGGCCAGGGGAGATACCTCTGCTCGCAACGCCGCTGCCGGGATGGTTGCCGGCGCGGTGGCGCTGACGGTGGCGTGCGGCGCCGCGATCCCAGCCATACGCCGCTGGGGCGCCGTATTGGGGTCAGTCGTGCTCTGGACCGTGTGGATTGTCGTCGGCGCGGCGGCCGGAGTTCCCGTGTGGGGCAGCGCCAGCGCTAAATCCGAGC
>DASXKI010000342.1:0-2180 GCA_036496945.1 Streptosporangiaceae bacterium
CCGCCACAGTCGGCGTGCCGCACCACGGCCGGCGGCCCCTCCGGGCCGGCGAGGTGACGGTCGCCCCACGCCATGAACGCCACCAGGACCGGCATCAGCTCGCGGCCGGGGCCGCTGAGCCGGTACTCGTGCCGCTCTCGCGCGCCGGGCTCGCGGTAGGCGGCGCGCTCCACGAGACCCGCCTCCGTCAGCCGGGCCAGCCGGCTGGCCAGGATGTTGCGCGCGATCCCGAGGTGACCGGCCAGCTCGTCGAAGCGCCGGACGCCGTTGGCCACGTCGCGCAGCACGAGCAGCGCCCACCGGTCGCCGATCAGGGCGAGCGTCCTGGCGATCGAGCAGGTGTCGCTGTCGTACGCGCTATACGGCCTCATGCCCGGCATCGTACGCGTGCTAGGTTGCTTTTAGAAACTCAGACGTGCGAGCGAGGTGGCCATGACGACAGCGACCGATACCGAACAGCCCGGCACTCAGCCCCGGCAGCGCACCTTCACCTGGGACGACCCAGTCGAGGGCGCCGCTACCGGGGCAGGCCTGAGCGGGGCCGAGTTCTTCGCGGGGATCGCGGACGGCACGATCCCGCCGCCGCCGATCCTGCGGACGCTGGACTTCGACGGCGTCTCGTTCGGCGACGGGCGCGCCGTGTTCCGGCTGACGCCGCGGGAATTCCACTACAACACGCTCGGCGGCGTGCACGGCGGCGTGTTCGCGACGCTGCTGGATTCCGCCTGCGGCTGCGCCGTGCACACGAAGCTCCCGGTGGGCGTCGGCTACACCAGCCTTGACCTGTCGGTGAAGTTCCTGCGGCCGGTCACGGTTGCCACCGGCCCGATCACCGCCGAGGGCAACGTCGTGCACTTCGGCCGGCGGACGGCGCTCGCCGAGGCCAGGATCACCGACGACGCGGGCAAGGTATACGCCACCGCGACCAGCAGCTGCCTGGTGCTGCGGCCGGAGTAGAGACGGCTGAGGCCGCGGAGACGGTACCGTACGTTCTGAATATAAAAGATCTTCTAATTCCGAACGTAAGGTGGCTACTCTCCCAGCACCACCGCACCCTAAAATGGTGAATGCACGAACATCTGCACGATCATTTGGTTGGATGTGACAGGCGGATGCACGTACATCCCAGGTGCTGTGAGTGGAGATGGCTAAGGTGTCTGAGCTTCAGGCTTACAACGGCATGCCAGCCTCCGGGCTGGCGGGAGTCAGCTGGCGCAAGAGCGCCCACAGCAACCCGAACGGAAGCTGCGTCGAGGTAGCGGAACTCGCCGGCGGCGCCGTTGCCGTTCGCAACTCGCGCGACTCGGCCGGCCCCGCGCTGGTCTACACGCCGGCTGAGATCACCGCGTTTATCCGCGGTGTTAAGGACGGGGAATTCGACTACCTTTGCGGCTGATCCTCCCTGGGGGGTGCGGTGAACGACTTTGCTCGTGCATGCCATTTGCGTGAGCAAAGCTATGCACCACTGGCAAACCGATGCGACACTATGTCCGTCTACCACGGCCGGGGGCGGCGGCAGGGAGCGTGTCGATGAATGTAAATCATGGGAAACAGGCCGGGCCGGACCATGAGCCCGAGGGCAGGGCAGGGCTTGTCGGCGCGCAGAGCGGGCCGACCGTGCTGCGCATCGCGCTGGGCGCCCAGCTGCGCAAGTACCGTGAGGCCAGCGGGCTGACCACGGCCGAGGCAGCCGAGGTGATCCGGGCGACGCACTCCAAGATCAGCCGGCTCGAGCGGGGGCGCACCACCGCGAGGCAGCGGGACGTGGCCGACCTGCTCTCCCTGTACGGCGTCACCGACGAGGCCGAGCGCGACAAGCTGCTCGAGCTCACCAGGGAAGCGAGCGTCCCGGGCTGGTGGCAGCAGTACAACGACATTCTGCCCAGGTGGCTCGAGCTGTACATCGGCCTGGAGAAGGCCGCGTCGATCATCCGCAGCTACGAGATGCAGTTCATCCACGGCCTGCTGCAGACCGAGGACTACGCCCGCGCGGTCATCCTCATCTCCAACGCGAACGCGCCGACCGAGGAGATCGAGCGCCGGGTCAGCCTGCGATTGCAGCGTCAGCGGCTGCTCACCCAGCCCGACGCGCCTGACTTCTGGGCCGTGCTCGACGAGGCCGCGCTGCGCAGGCCCCCGGACGGCCGCGCGGTGACGCGCGCCCAGCTCGAGCACCTGCT
>DASXKI010000343.1:0-27979 GCA_036496945.1 Streptosporangiaceae bacterium
GCTTATGAACGGTACAGACTGCCTTATCCAGCAGCGATGACCGCAGATCTGGCCCGCAGCGCCCAGGTCTCCGGGCGAGGCCGGTTGCTGGATCTGGCCTGCGGGACTGGCCAGCTCGCCTTTCCACTGCGCCACTGGTTCGCCGAGGTGTGGGCTGTTGACCAGGAGCCAGACATGGTCGAGGTCATCCGGGCCAAGGCGGCCACTGCGGAGGCACCGAACTTCCGGCCGGTAGTGTCGAGCGCCGAGACGCTCAGCGCCCAGCCCGAGTACTTCGAGCTGGCCGTCATTGGCAACGCATTCCACCGGCTAAACCGGGATCTGGCCACCAGCCGGATCTTCAGCTGGCTCCAGCCAGGCGGCCACCTGGCGCTGTGCTGGTCTTCCCAGCCCTGGATCGGTGAGCAAAGCTGGCAGCGGGCTCTCGCCGCCGCCTTGGACAGGTGGAAAGCCGCACTCGGCGCCGAGCACCGGATCCCGGCTGGCTGGGAAGAAGCGCGGTCGCGCAGGCCCGACTCTGAGGTGCTCTCCGACGCCGGATTCGAACTGGCCGGAAGTCATGAGTTCGCCATCGAGCACCGCTGGACCCTGCCCGAACTGGCCGGGCTCATCAGGTCGACGTCCTTCCTCCCCGCTGCGGTACTCGGTGACCAGAGCGCCGCGTTCGATGCCGACCTCGCGGCCAGCCTCGGCCGCCACAGCGACAATGGTGCCTTCACCGAGACCGTGAATTTCGTCTACGAGCTGGCCCGAAAACCTGACTGACGCCGCCCCGCTTCGTCACTCTGGTGCTGACTGAGCACGGGTGTGCACTAACTCTCATTAGTCGGGTCACACCAGTTCCGCGGGCCACGCGCCGTCCGACCGCCGCAAGCAGGATCAGCTGGAGAGCTCGGCGAGGGTGCGCTCGGCTTCGGCCAGCCACGACTTCCGCGCCTCGATCGCTTCCGTTGCCTGCTGCTGCGCCTTCTGGTCGCCGCTGGCCTGCGCCTTGGCGAGCTGGCCTTCAAGCTGGGTGATCGCCGACCTGATCTGCTCGACGGTGCCGCGCGCACGCGACAGTGCCTCGGGATTAGACCGGCGCCAATGCGAGTCCTCGGCCTTGCGCAGGGTCTCCTCGATCTTGCGCATGCCGCCCTCAAGGCGATCCTGCGAGTCTCGCGGCACGGCACCGGCGCGCTCCCAGCGCTCCAGGATGCCGCGCAGCTGGCTTCTGGCCGCCCGCGCGTCGGTGACCGGCAGGAGCTTCTCGGCCTCGGCGAGCAGCTGCTCCTTGACCACGACGTGCTCGCGCAGCTCGCGGTCCTTGGTGTCCAGGACCTCAGCGCGGGCCTTGAAGAACGCGTCCTGTGCGCTCTTGAACCTGGCCCACAGCTCGTCCTCGGCGGACCTGTCTGCCCGGCCTGCCTGCTTCCAGGTGCGCATCAGCTCGCGATAGGCCGTGGCGGTCCCCGCCCAGTCGGTGGATGTCGACAGTGCCTCGGCCCTGGCGACCAGGTCCTCCTTCTGCCCCCGGATGCCCTCGCGCTCCTCCTCCAGGGTGGCGAAGTAGGCCTTGCGCCGCTTGGCAAACGCGTTCCTGGCCGCCGACAGCCGTTTCCACAGGGCCGCCTCTGCGGCGCGATCACCCCGCGGGGCAGCCTTCCACTCCTCCAGCAGCTGGCGCATTCGCTCGCCGCTTGCCTTCCAGTGGGTGGCCTCAGCTGCCAGCTGCTCGGCCTCGGCGACGATCCGCTCCTTGGCCTCGTGCGCCTCGTTCCTGGCCTGCTCGCGCGCCGCCTTGTGCTCCTCCCGGCGGTGCTCGATCGTGCCGGCCAACGCGCCCAGCCGGGCAGTGAGGCTGTCCAGGTCGCCGATGCAGTGCGCGCCGGTGACCGCGGCGGTCAGCCTGGTGATGGTGGCCCTCGCCTGGCCTGCGGACAGGTCAGTGCTAGACATGCGCTGCTCGAGCAGGCTGATCTCGGTCTCCAGCGCGTCGAACTTGCGCTTGAAGAAGGCCAGTGCCTCATCGGGGCTGCCAGCCTGCCACGAGCCGATCTCTCGCTCGCCGTCGGCGGTCCGGACATAGACCGTACCGTCGTCGGCTACCCGGCCCCACGGATCGTTTGCGGTGCCCACCGCATACCTCCTGCTCGGTACCTGACTAGCAGTTAAGCCACTCAGGTTTTACTGATTGTCACGCTTTCGATCTGAACGCTTTCCTTTGGCGCGCCTCCGCCCGCGGCATTGAGCGGCGGACCGAAACCGCGGCTGCCCACATTCTGGAGTATGTTCAGCCCGCTCACGACCTGGCCGAACGGCGTGTAGTTGGGCGGCAACGCCGTGGTCTTGAAGACAAAGAAGAACTGGCTGCCGTTGCTGTCTGGCTGGCCTGAGTTCGCCATCGCCAGGGTGCCAGCGGGATAGGTCGCGCCGGCCAGATTCTCGTTGCCGAACCCATACCCGGGTCCGCCTGAACCGGTTCCCGTTGGGTCGCCGCACTGCAGGATGTACAGGCCTTGGGTGTTACTGAGCCTGGGACACGGAGTGTTGTTGAAGAACTTCTGGTCCGACAGGGAGACAAACGAGTTCACCGTGCAGGGGGCCTTGCTGCCCAGCAAGTCGATGACGATGGCGCCGCGGCTGGTCTTGACCGTCGCGGTATAGGTGACTGACGTGTCCGGCTTGGCAGGGGGCAGCGAGACCTTGCGCGAGGCGGTGCCGCTAGCGGTGTAGATGCACTTGCCGCCCACCATGGCGGCGGTGCTGGCCGGCGATGGCGTCGGGGACGCGCTCGCGGCAGCCGACGGGCTCGCGGTGGCCGACGGGCTCGCGCCAGCTGCGGCCTTGGCGGTGTTGGCCGTCGTGGAGAAGACGCCGCCGATCGCGGCGATGCCGAGGCCGACCGCCACCACCAGCACGGCTGCGATCGCGGCCACCGACCACTGCCTCGCGCGCCTGTCCCGCTGCGCATGGCGCTCTAGCCGACGCTCATACGCGTCCCTGGCGAGCTTGCGCTGGCGTTCCCTTTTCGTTGCCACCCGTGCAATCCTCCTGCTCATCCGCAGTGTCCTGCGATCTGCCCGGTCCCGCAACGCCTGCCCTCGGGGGCAGCAGGCCCCAGGGCAGCGCACCGCGAAACTTCGCGAATCGTACCGTTGTGGCGGCACTGGTAACGCCGCCGTTACCTTTCGACACCCAACCGCGCCCAACTCGTGTCCTGACGGCCCAGAACCGCTGGCCAGCGGCCGGACGGCCGAGTGTGATCGGTAGCCTGGGAGCACGCCACCGCGAGCGCCCCGGCGGGGGAGTTGCCCGCTGCCCGGGCCCGCTCGGAGCCCACGAGGAGGCACACATGCTGATAGCCGGGTTCCCCGCTGGCTCGTTCGCAGCCAACTGCTACGTAGTGGCAGCCGGACCTGGTCAGGAATGCCTCATCATCGACCCTGGACAGGATGCTGAGCAGGGCATCAACGAAATTGTCGAACGGTACGGCCTGCGGCCGGCGGCCGTGCTGGCTACTCACGGACATCTCGACCACATCTGGTCGGTGGCCCCGGTCTGCGGCGCCAGGGGTATTCCGGCCTATATCCATCCCGATGATCGCGCGCTGCTGTCGGACCCAGCCCGCGGCTTCTCGCTCGGCGTCGGCCAGCAGCTGTTCGGCGGCCTGACGTTCACCGAGCCCGACGACGTGCTGCAACTGACCGACGGCATGACACTGGACCTCGCCGGGGTGACCCTGATCGTGGACCACGCTCCCGGCCACACGCCAGGCTCTGTGACCTTCCGGCTGCCGGACGCGGCGGACCCTGACACCCTGTTCACCGGCGACCTGCTCTTTGCCGGGTCGATCGGGCGCACCGACCTGCCGGGCGGAAGCTATGAGACCATCCTCGCTAGCCTGGCCCGGGTATGCCTGCCACTGCCCGACGAGACCGTCGTGCTGTCCGGGCATGGGCCGGGCACGACGATCGGCGCCGAGCGGGCGGACAACCCGTTCCTGGCCGGGCTCACGCCGGCGGGAGGCCCGGTCACCGGTCTGTGAACCACGGCTGACCGGCACGAGCCCGACCGGCTTGCGGAGCGGGACCGGCTGGCGCGACCGCGTTCCCGTCCCTGATGGGTTTGATGTTGGGTGAGATGACGAGAGAGAGGCTGGGCGAGCGATGATCCGCAGCCACGAAGCAGGCAGTCTGCGCGCTGCCGCGGCGGGCGAGCAGGTACGGCTGGCGGGCTGGGTCGCGCGGCGGCGCGATCACGGCGGCGTCGTCTTCATCGACCTGCGCGACGGCAGCGGGATCGTGCAGGTGGTCGTCCGCGAGGAGGATGTCGCGCACGACCTGCGAGCCGAGTACTGCGTGCTGGTGAGTGGCACCGTGCAGCGGCGCCCGGCCGGGAACGAGAACCCTGAACTGGCGACCGGGGAGATCGAGGTTGCGGCGAGCTCTATCGAGGTGCTGTCGCAGGCCGATCCGCTGCCGTTCCCGATCGAGGGCAGTGCCGGCCAGGGTGGGGGCGAGCTGAACGAGGAAGTCAGGCTGAAGTACCGGTACCTCGACATCCGCCGTGCCGACATGGCTAGTGCACTCAAGGCCAGGTCGAGGGCCGTGTATGTGCTCAACGACGTCATGGCGGCGCACCGGTTCGTCACTGTCGAGACGCCGTTCCTGACGCGGTCGACCCCCGAGGGCGCACGTGACTTCCTCGTGCCGGTGCGCCTGCGCCCGGGCCACTGGTACGCGCTGCCGCAATCCCCGCAGCTGTTCAAGCAGTTGCTGATGGTCGGCGGCCTCGAGCGGTACTTCCAGCTGGTCCGGTGCTTCCGGGACGAGGACTTCCGGGCTGACCGGCAGCCTGAATTCACCCAGGTCGACCTCGAGATGTCATTCGTGACACGGGAAGACGTCGTCGAGGTGGCCGAGGATCTGATCGAGCGGCTGTGGGCCGACATCGCCGGATTTCAGATCCAGCGGCCGATCCCGCACATGACCTATGCCGACGCCATGGCCAGGTACGGCTCGGACAAGCCGGACCTGCGGTTCGGGCAGGAACTGGTCGACCTGACCGAGTTCTTCAGCCAGTCCGAGTTCCGGGTGTTCCAGGCGCCGCATGTCGGCGCCGTCGTGATGCCCGGCGGCGCAGCGCAGACACGCAAGGAACTCGATGGCTGGCAGGAATGGGCCAAGTCACGTGGCGCGCGCGGGCTCGCTTACGTGCTGATCGGCGTGGACGGCCAGGTGAGCGACGCGGGGCCGGTGGCCAAGCACCTCTCGGACATCGAGCGGTCGGGCCTGCCGGCCGTCGTCGGGGCGGCGGCGGGGGACGCGGTGTTCTTCGCCGCTGGCACCCCGGCCGCGGCCCGGACCCTGCTCGGGGCGGCCCGGCTGGAGATCGGCTACCGGTGCAAGCTCATCGACCCGGCCGCCTGGGCGTTCACCTGGGTGGTCGACGCACCCATGTTCGAGGAGGACGGCGAAGGCGGCTGGACCGCGGTGCATCACCCGTTCACCGCGCCGCTGCCGGAGTGGACGGCAAAGTTCGCTGCCGAGCCGAGCGGGGCGCTGGCCGATGCCTACGACATCGTCTGCAACGGCACCGAGATCGGCGGCGGCTCCATCCGGATCCACCGGCCTGACGTGCAGCAGCAGGTGTTCGACGTGATCGGGCTGACGCTGGAGGAGGCGACGTCGCAGTTCGGGTTCCTGCTCGACGCCCTGCGCTACGGCCCGCCTCCCCACGGCGGCATCGCGTTCGGCTGGGACCGGCTGCTGATGCTGCTGACCGGGCGTGACTCCATCCGCGACGTCATCGCGTTCCCGAAGGCCGCCTCCGGACACGACCCGCTGACGGGCGCGCCCACGCCGATCACGCCGCAGCAGCGCAAGGAAGCCGGGATCGATGTCATACCGGCGCCGCCGCCCGGCGGGGCGGGTGCCGGCGCGGCCGCCGGCTAGACGTTCCAGGCGCTAACGGGCTGGCCGGCGCGCGATTGGGGCGCTAACGGGCTGGTCGGCGCGCGATTAGGGCGCGCTTACAGCCTCCCGCTGGGGCGTTTGTCATGTTTGAAGCGCTTTGCTCTGCCGCGTGCTGCTCAGCGAATGTCATGGTTGTGACACTGATGATGCTGTACAGCATCGGCGTCACAACGATGCCCCATCCAGAAGGTGTGGGCGGCATCCAGGGCCCGCGGACGGTTAGCTGAAGGCCCGGAAGGCCGCCCGCACCTCGCGCACAAATGCCTCAGGCTCCTCAAAAGCGGCGAAATGGCCGCCCTTGTCGAGCTCGTTCCAGTACCGCAGATCCGGGTAGTGCCGCTCGGCCCACCGCCGGGACGCCCGGAAGATCTCCTTCGGGAAGATCGAGCACCCCACGGGCACCTGCACCGAGCCGGCCAGCGGCTTGCCGAAGCTCTCCCAGTAGAGCCGCGCCGATGACGCCCCCGTGGCGGGCAGCCAGTACAGCATGACGTTGTCGAGCATCTCGTCCCTGGACAACACGGTGGCCGGGTCGCCGTCGCAGTCGGTCCAGGACCAGAATTTCTCGACGATCCAGGCGCACAGCGCCGCGGGCGAGTCGACCAGGCCGTAGCCGACCGTCTGTGGCCGAGTCGACTGCTGCTTGGAGTAGCCGGAGTCCCACCGCCGGTAGTGCTCCAGCGAGTCCAGGGCTGCCTGCTCCTGCTCGGTGAGGTCGTCCATCGTGGCGGGATCGGGCGGCGCGGTGACCATGTTGAGGTGGATGCCGACGACGTGATCGGGATGGCGGATGCCGAGACCGGTCGTCACCCCCGCGCCCCAGTCACCGCCCTGCGCGCCATAGCGTGCGTAGCCGAGCCGCGTCATCAGCTGATCCCAGGCATCGGCGATGCGCTCGACGGCCCAGCCTGCACGCGCGGGCTTGCCGCTGAACCCGAAGCCGGGCAGCGACGGGCACACCACGTGGAATGCGTCCGCAGGGTCGCCGCCGTAGGCGGCCGGATCGGTCAGTGGCCCGATGACCTTGCGGAACTCGACGATCGACCCTGGCCAGCCGTGCGTCAGCACGAGCGGCAGTGCGTCCTCGCGCGGCGACCGGACATGCAGGAAATGGATGTCGAGGCCGTCGATCTCGGTACGGAACTGCGGAAGCGCGTTGAGACTGGCCTCGCACAACCGCCAGTCGTAGCCGTCTCGCCAGTACTCGCACAACTCACGCGTATAGGCCAGCGGGATCCCCTGCGACCAGTCGTCGACAGTGGCCGCCTCAGGCCACCGCGTCTGGCTGAGCCGCCGGCGAAGGTCGTCGAGGTCGGCTTCGGGAATTTCGATCCGGAACGGGGTGATCTCGTCACTCATGTTCTCAGGATGGCGCGCCGCGGCCCCTCGCCGCCTGTCTTTGTGAGTCGATCGGCCGGGCGCGTTCTCGACACCTCGGCGCACGGCTTTTCGCCGCCGGGCTACTCTCCGTGGGTGGCTTACGTCGATCAGTTCGAGCACCTGGTCCGGGCCGACGACCGGGGCCGCGCGATCAAGCACACGCGCACCATTGTGGTGTTCGACGACGCCCTCGTGGTGTGCGCCGTGCGCGTCTACGGGGGTTCCGCCAGGCCGGCCGGCACCTTCGGCGGCCTGCGCCGGAGCAGCCGGGCTGGCGGACCGGGGCGCGGCGACGAGCAGATCCGGGACAGCGCGCAGGTCACTGGCTCTAGCGCGACGTTTGCCGACGCCTGGCCGAAGGCGCGGCTGATCCCGTTCGCCGTGCTTGAGAAGGTCGTGCTCACCAGGCCACGGCAGGTCAGCGAGCTGACGATCTACGAGCAGACCGGCGACTCGGCCAGCCCGGCAGCCTCGACGTACCTGGGTGATTTGTCCGCCGACCGGGTGCGCGGCGCGCTTGAGCCCATGCTCGGCGACCGGCTCGAGATCGACGTCCCCGGCTAAGGTCGGCTAGCGGCCGGGGGGAGCGGGCAGAATCTGGCGCGGGATGACCGGCGCGGCTGCCCGCCGCTTCCACTCCCGCGGATACCCGAGCGAGACTTCCTCGTGCCGGACTCCGTCATGCCACGTCGTCCGCGGAATGTGCAGGTGGCCGTAGACCACTGCCTCCGCCCGGTAGCGCGTCGGCCAGTCCGCCGTCCGGACGGTGCCGCACCACTGGGCGAACGCCGGGTACCGCATCACCGCCGTCGGCTCGCGCACCAGCGGGAAGTGATTGACCAGCACCGTCGGCAGGCCGGCCGGCAGCTCGTCCAGCCGGCGCTCGGTCGTGGCCAGGCGAGCTTCGCACCACGCTGCCCGGCTCGGGAACGGGTCGGGATGCAGCCACCGCTCGTCGGTGCTGACCACGCCGGCGCCGTAGGCCTGCGCGAGCCCCTCGGCCGTCGAGGCAGCCCCGGCTGGGCGGAACGAATAGTCGTACAGCACGAACAGCGGCGCGACCACGACGGGCCCGTCCGCGCCGTCCCAGATCGGGTACGGGTCCTCCGGCGTGACGACGCCGAGCCGCCGGCAGGCCTCGACCAGGTGCTGGTACCGCTCGTCGCCGCGCAGCCGCAGCGGGTCCCGGCTGTGCGTCCACAGTTCGTGGTTGCCGGGCACCCACACCACCCTGGCGAAGCGCTCGGTGAGCATCCCGAGCACCCATTCGACGTCCGCGGCCTGCTCTCCGACATCACCCGCCACGATCAGCCAGTCAGATGCGGAGACCGGCTGCAGGCGCTCGGCAATCGCCCGGTTCGCCGGGAATCCGACGTGCAGGTCACTCACGGCGAGCAACCTCGGGCCGGGCTCTCCAGCTGACGACGGCACGTGCTTCCTCGTTCTCGGCCGCAGCCGGATTGGGGGCAGCGGGATTAGGGACAGAGCCGGATTACGGACAGAGCCGGATTAGGGACACAGACGGGTACTGTCACATCGTGCCCCGTGTAAGTGACGGCTCGACCGGGAGCCTATTCGACGCCTCGGCGGAAGCAGCCGAGCAGGCGAGCGCGCCGCTGGCTGTCCGCATGCGGCCGCGCTCGCTCGCCGAGGTTCTCGGCCAGGGGCACCTGACCAGGGACGGATCGCCGCTGCGCAAGCTGGCCGACACCGACGCCCCGATGTCGGTGCTGCTCTGGGGGCCGCCAGGCACCGGCAAGACCACCCTCGCCTACGTCGTCGCGAACGTGACCAGGCGGCGGTTCGTCGAGCTGTCCGCGGTGTCGGCCGGGGTGAAGGACGTCCGCGCGGCCATCGAGACGGCCCGCGGCCAGCTTGGCATGACCGGCGAGCAGACCGTGCTGTTCATCGACGAGGTGCACAGGTTCAACAAGGCGCAGCAGGACGCGCTGCTGCCCGCTGTCGAGAACCGCTGGGTGTCGTTTATCGGCGCCACGACGGAGAATCCGTCGTTCTCCGTGATCGGGCCCCTGCTGTCCCGGTCGCTACTGCTAACACTGCGCCCGCTCACCGACGAGGACATCCGCGCCGTGATCGACCGGGCGCTGGCCGACGAGCGGGGGCTGGCGGGCACGATCACGCTGGCACCGGGCGTCGCCGACCACCTCGTCCGGCTGGCGGGCGGTGATGCCCGCCGGGCCTTGACCTACCTTGAGGCCGCCGCGCTCGGCGTGGCCGCGGGCGGCGAGGTGAGCATCGAGATGCTCGAGCGCGCCGTCGACCGCGCGATGGTCCGCTACGACCGGGCCGGCGACCAGCACTACGACGTGATCAGCGCGTTCATCAAGAGCATGCGCGGCAGCGACGCTGACGCGGCGCTGCACTACCTGGCCCGGATGATCGAGGCGGGGGAGGATCCGCGCTACATCGCCCGGCGCCTGATCGTGCACGCCAGCGAGGACGTCGGCATGGCGGATCCGATGGCGCTGCAGACGGCGATCGCGGCCGCGCAGGCCGTCGAGTTCGTCGGGTTGCCCGAGGCCCGGCTGAACCTCGCGCAGGCGGTCATCCACATCGCGCTCGCCCCGAAGTCCAACGCAGTAGCACAGGCGATCGCGGCCGCGGCCGCCGACGTGCAGCAGGGGCTGGCCGGGCCGGTACCCAAGCACCTGCGCGATGCCAGCTACGCCGGGGCCGCGCGGCTCGGGCACGGCAAGGGCTATCTGTACCCGCACGACGATCCGGCCGGCGTCCTGGCGCAGCAGTACCCGCCGGACGCGCTGGTCGGCAAGCGGTACTACGTGCCGACTACGCACGGCGCCGAGGCGCGCGTCGCCGAGCGATCCGAGCGCATCCGCGCGATCCTGCGCGGCGGGACCGAGCCCAACGCCAGCCCGGCCAGCGGCGGGATCGCGGCCGGCACGCCGAACGCAGGGCCAGCGGACGCCGGGCCAGCGGACGCAGGGCCAGCCGACGCCGGGCCAGCCGACGCGTCAGCCAACGCCGGGTCAGCCGACGCCGGGTCAGCCGACGCTGGGCCAGCGGGTGCCGGGCCAGCCGACGTGGGGCCAGCCGACGCGGGCGCGGACGGCTGAGCGCAGGCTGGCGGAGACGGCCCCGTTCCGTGCATGCGAAGGATCAGCACGGGCAGGGTTCGCTGGCTGGTCCCGTGCGGCGCGGGCTTCCGCGATAGGGTCGAGCGCGGGCCGCACGCGCATTCGCGGACTCGCACAGGCGGACAAGGAGCAGGCGCACATGAGAGGCGAGCGCAGATGAACGCCGGGCAGCTGGCGGCGCTGATCGCCGCGGGATTCTTCGCCGTGCTCGCCTGCGTGGCGATGGTCGTGCTGCTGCGGTTCGGGCGGCTGGTATCGGCGGTGACCCGCATGGTGACGGAGTACCGGGACCGAGCTGACCTGCTGATCGAGCAGGCGCAGGAGGCCGTGGACCGGACGAACGCGCAGCTGGCCAGGACCGACGCGATCACCGCGAGCATGGACCAGGTGACGGCCAACATGGCGGAGTTGTCCGGCCACGTGTCCGCGCTGGCGGGGGTGGCCAGGGGCATCTCGTCGGCGGCGACCGCGCCGCTGACCGGGGCGTCGGCGTTCATGTTCGGGCTACGGCGGGCCATGCTCGTCCGCCGCACGCTCCAGGTCGCCGTCGCCGAGCCCGTGGTTGCAACGACCGTGCCGGAAGCCGCGCGCGAGCGCCCGGCCATCACTGGCGGGCGTCACGGGCGGGCGGTGAGCCACCGATGATCAGGCGCGGATTCTGGCTGCTGGCCGGCGCGGTGCTGGGCGTGACCGGCTACCGCCGGGTCACGCGGCTGGCCAGGGTGCTGACCGGGCCGCGGGCTGCCGGAGCACGATCATTGCCCGGAACGGGGCCGACGCCACACCCGCGGCTGCTTCCGTCCGCCGGACGCCGCGCGCTCCCGTCACCCGAGCGCGCTGTACTGCCAGCGGCGGGGCGCGGTACGCGGTCTCAGGTGGCCCGTGCCATTGCGGCCGCCGGGTTCGTGCGGGATGTACGCGACGGGATGGCAGAGTATCGGGAGCTGCATCGCGGCGGGCTAGACCCGGCACACCGAGGCCGCGCGCCGGAACGCCGCGCGCTCGAAGGCCGTAGGCACCAACGCCGTACGCTCGAGGACCGTACGCTCGAAGAACCGGGCGACCGGACGCTTTCAGGAGAGCATGCACTTTCATCAGAGCATGCGTTTTCGTCAGAGCAAGCCGGGTCCGGTAAGAGCCAGCAGGGCCGCCGCGCGCCCTGATCATGTCAGCTAGCCCCCGGTTATCTCTGGCCGGGCTTGTCAATGTGAAGGATGGCCGTGATGGAGTCGGCAGAGATCGTCCGCCGTTTCCTTAGTTACTTCCAGCAGCGGGGGCACACCGTCGTTCCCTCGGCCAGCCTGGTCGCCGAGGACCCGACGCTGCTCCTGGTGAACGCCGGCATGCAGCCGTTCAAGCCGTACTTCCTCGGCCAGCAGACGCCACCGTTCCGGCGTGCGACGAGCTGCCAGAAGTGCGTGCGCACGCCGGACATCGAAGAGGTCGGCAAGACTACCCGGCACGGCACGTTCTTTCAGATGCTCGGCAACTTCTCCTTCGGCGACTACTTCAAGGACCAGGCCATCCCCTTTGCCTGGGACCTGCTGACCAGGCCAGAGTCGGACGGCGGGTTCGGCTTCGCGGAGAGCCGGATGTGGGTCACCGTGCTGCACGAGGACGACGAGGCGGCCAAGATCTGGCATGACGTCGTCGGCGTGCCGGAGAACCGGATCCAGCGCCGCGGCCTCGCCGACAACTACTGGCACATGGGCGTGCCAGGGCCGGGCGGGCCGTGTTCGGAGATCTACTACGACCGCGGCCCGGAATACGGCCGGGACGGCGGGCCCGAGGCGGACGAGGACCGCTTCCTCGAGGTCTGGAACCTCGTCTTCATGCAGTATCAGCTAGGTGCGGTTCGGTCCAAGGTGGATTTCGATGTCGCGGGCGACCTGCCGTCGCGCAACATTGACACCGGCATGGGCATGGAGCGGATGGCCGCGCTCTTGCAGGGCGTGGACAACATCTACGAGATCGACACCATGTGGAAGGTGCTCGAGCGTGCGGCCGAGCTCACCGAGACGCGCTACGGCGTCGACGAGCGGACCGATGTCGCGCTGCGCGTGGTGACCGACCACGTCCGGACCGCCGTGATGCTGGTGGCCGACGGCGTCATCCCGTCCAACGAGGGCCGCGGCTATGTCCTGCGCCGGATCCTGCGGCGCAGCATGCAGAAGCTGCGGCTGCTCTCGGGCGCCCAGCGCGGCGGCTCCGGGCACAGCCGGGGCGGCGAGGACGAGCGGTTCATGCACGAGCTGGCCTCGGTGGCGATCGGGGCGCTGGGCCAGCAGTACCCGGAACTGATCAGGGACGCGCCGCACATCCACACGGTCATCGACGCCGAGGAGGCCGCGTTCCTGGCCACGCTGCGCACCGGCAGCGCGATCTTCGACGCGGCGGTCGAGGAGACCAGACGGCGTGGTACGGAGACCATTCGCGGTGCCCAGGCGTTCCAGCTGCATGACACGTACGGCTTCCCGATCGACTTGACCCTGGAGATGGCGAGCGAGCAGGGCCTGGCCGTGGACGAGGGCGAGTTCCGCCGCCTGATGACCGAGCAGCGGCAGCGGGCCAAGGCGGACGCGGCGGGCAAGAAGACCGGCAACGCTGACATCTCCGTTTTCGCGAACGTGCTCGAGCAGGCAGGCCGCGTCATCTTCAGCGGGTACGACGAGGTGACGACGGACGCGACAGTCGTCGGGCTGCTCGTCGGCGGCGCCGCCGTGTCATCCGCCGGAGCGGGCACCGCGGTCGAGGTCATCCTGGACCACACGCCCTTCTACTCCGAGGGCGGCGGCCAGCTCGCCGACAACGGCATCATCACAGCCTCCGGGAGCGGCGCCGGCGACGACGCCAGGATGGAGGTCACCGACGTGCAGACGCCGGTGCCCGGCCTGATCGTGCACCGCGGCACCGTGACCGCGGGCGAGATCGTCGTCGGTACCCCCGTGCACGCCGAGATCGACGTGGAGCGGCGGCGGGCCATCTCTCGCTCGCACACCGCGACGCACCTGGTGCACCGCGCCTTCCGCGGCGCGCTTGGCGAATCGGCCGCGCAGGCTGGCTCGGAGAACGCGCCAGGCCGGTTCCGGTTCGACTTCACCGCGCTCGGCGCCGTGCCGTCGTCGGTGCTGACCGCGGCCGAAGAAGAGGTCAACCAGGTCCTGGTCAACGACCTGGAGGTTCGGGCCTTCCACACCTCGATCGACGAGGCCAGGGCGATGGGCGCGCTGGCGCTGTTTGGCGAGAAGTACGGCGACCAGGTGCGCGTCGTCGAGGTCGGCGACTACTCACGTGAGCTCTGTGGCGGCACCCACGTCGCCAGATCCGGCAACCTGGGGCTGGTCAAGATTCTCGGCGAGTCGTCCATCGGGTCGGGCGTGCGCCGGGTCGAGGCGCTCGTGGGCATCGACGCGTTCAAGTTCCTGGCCCGCGAGAGCGTGCTGGTCAGCCAACTGTCTGAGCAAATGAAGACGCGCCGGGAAGAGCTTCCCGAGCGAATCTCCGGAGTGATCACCCGCCTGCGTGACGCCGAGCGGGAGCTCGATCGGCTGCGGTCCGCTCAGCTGCTTGGCGGTGCGGCCGAGCTAGCCGGGAGTGCCGAGGACGTGGGCGGCGCCGGGTTCGTGGCGCACCGGGTGCCAGACGGGGTCCCGGCCGACGGGATCCGCAAGGTGGCGCTCGACATCCGCGGCCGGCTGCCGGCTGACAAGCCAGCCGTTGTCGCCGCGATCGGCGTCTCCGACGGGCGGCCGACGGTCGTTGTCGCGGTCAACGACGCTGGCCGCGCTCAGGGGCTGCGAGCTGGCGCGCTCGTGCTCGCCGCGGCGGGCGCCCTCGGCGGCCGGGGCGGGGGCAAGGACGATGTCGCCCAGGGCGGCGGGGCTCCGCTGGGTGATCGGGCCGACGAGGCCGTGGCCGGGGCGTTTAGCGCAGTTCGTGTACTTATTCACGACATAATGGGCGCAGGTACCGTAGGGTGATTCTGTGCCTCTACCAGTTCGTGTCCAAGATGAGACGTGCGTCGTCCCGCCTCGGGATGTGGGCGCCAGCGCTCGGGATCGGGGCTCCAGTGCTCAGGATCGGCGCGTCGGTACTGAGCGTCTGCATACCGATGTCCGCACCGGTGGTGATCATCTGGAGGGCACCGGCCATGGCTGGCGGGGCGCGGGTGTGAGGCAGGGCGTCCGGCTCGGAGTCGATGTGGGCACGGTCAGGATCGGGGTCGCCAGGTCCGACCCCGGCGGCCTGCTGGCCTCGCCGCTGGACACTGTGCGGCGCGGCGCCGGCGACCTCGCCGAGCTGGCCAGGCTAGCGGCCGACACCGACGCGATCGAGGTCGTCGTGGGCCTTGCGGTCAGCCTGGCGGGGCGTGAGGGCAAGTCGGCCGCTGACGGCCGCGCGTTTGCGTCGGCGCTGGCAGCGCGGCTCGCCCCGGTTCCGGTCCGGCTGGTGGATGAGCGCTTCACGACGGTGCTGGCGCACGCTGCGCTTCAGCAGGGCGGTCATGGGTCTCGGGCCAGGCGCCAGGCCGTAGACAAGGCCGCGGCTGCGCTGGTGCTGCAGGGTGCACTCGATGCGGAGCGTTCGACGGGCGAGCCGGCTGGGCAGCTGGTGGCGGGGGGTGCGACAGCATGAGCCGCGACGGCTAT
The DNA here is from genome assembly GCA_036496945.1 of Streptosporangiaceae bacterium. Classification (GTDB taxonomy): domain Bacteria; phylum Actinomycetota; class Actinomycetes; order Streptosporangiales; family Streptosporangiaceae; genus JAJYUU01. Next base: position 15,103 of record DASXKI010000343.1, read on the forward strand.
GAGCGGTGGGATGAGCAGGACCCCGACGCCTACGACCCGCGAGACGACCGCCGGCCGGGCCGGCCGCCGCTCCCTGACGAGCAGTGGCTGCCGGAATCGCCGGAGCAGGATGCGTACCGACGACAGGGATCGCACCGCCGGTCCGGCCAGCATGGCGACCCCGGATACGTAGACCCGGGACGTACCGATCCAGGACGTGCCGATGCCGGGCGCGGCGAGGCTGGCTACGCGGACGGCGGTTATGGTCGCGCCGGCTACCCCGGGCCCGAATACCCCGGCGCCGGTTACGGCGAGCCGGGATACCCCGATGCCGGGTATGACCCTCGGTACTCCGACTCCGGTCAGGGGGCTCGCAGCCAGGGGATCCCCGGCCAGACGGGTCCCGGTCAGGCCGATAGCTATGGGCAGACCGGCGATTACCGGCGAAGCGCCGGTTACCCCGAGAGCGACCACCCCGGCTCGGGGTATTTCGACGCGCCGGGCGCCAGCCAGCCTGGGATTGGCTATCCCGACTCCCGTGCTGCAGAGGACGCCCGCAGGTACGGGACCTCAGGGCCATACGGTGCGGTCGGCGACGAGGCGGGTTATCGCGCTGCGGACTACCCGAATGGCTCCCGTGACGCTGCCTTCCCGCCCGCTAGCTACCGCGACAGCGGCTATGGGCCGACCGGCACGGCTCGCCCCGCGCAGCAGGACCCATTGGCGGCTAGGGCCCCGTTCCCTTCTCAGGACGATCCGTATGCAGCGCCGGATCCGTATGGTCGCGCGTCCGGTGGGCACACCGGCCTGCACGGCGGCCCGGCCAGCTATGACGATGACACGACGCTCGGGGGCAGTAGCCGAACTGGCACCACACAAGGCGGCGCGGACGGCTACGGTGGGCTCGGCAGTTCCGGCGGGCGGAATTCTTACGGTGGGCCCGCTGGATACGACACCGGTGACCCGTATGCAGGCCACGACGCCCGTGGCCAGCGCGGCGCCAGTCAGCCCGGGTACTCCAGTCCGGCTGGGTACGACAGGCCGGCCGGGTACGACAGGGCGGCCGGACCTGAGTACGGCGGGGGATATGACGATCACGACTACGGCGCCGCCGCGGGCTCCGGCCCGCGCGATCAGTTCCCGGCGCGCGAGGCGGACTTTGTCCGCGGCGCTGACCGGGACGAGGCATACGGCTGGCGGGACCCGGTGGATGACGCCGGCGTAACGCGCCGCCGCCAGCGCGATCCCGAAGACGAACTGGATGCCGACAGCGCGCGGCACAATGGCTTCTTCCGTGGTTTCGGCGCCCCAGACGATGAGGTTGGGCACCGCCCGCCACGGCGCAGGCGCAGCCGCGCGGGTTTCGTGGCGCTCGGCGTGGTCATCGTCTTCATCGGCGGCCTCGTCGGTGCTGGCGTCTACGGCTACAGCTGGTACTCACACCGGCACGCCGACTGGACCAACTCGGCCGGGTACGGCTCGGTCACGGTGCAGGTCAAGGCGGGCGAGGTGGCGTGCGGCCCGCTGGAAAGCACGCTGGTAACAGACGGGGTCGTGGCGTCTGCGTCGGCCTTCTGCACCGCCGCCAAGGCGAGCGGCCAGTCGAATCTGCTCCAGCCCGGCTACTTCCGGCTGCACAAGCACATGGGCGCGGCGCTGGCCTGGAAGCTCATCATCAACCCGAAGGCGCGCATCCAGATGACCGTGGCGGTCCCGGACGGCATGCGCGCGACCAAGGTGATCGCCCTGCTGGCCGCCAAGACCGGCATGCCGCTGAGCCAGTTCCAGTCAGCGCTGAAGGACACCGCGGCGCTCGGCCTGCCGTCCTGGGCGAAGGGCAATCCGGAGGGCTTCCTGTGGCCGGCCACCTATTCCTTCCCGCCCGGCACCTCGGCCCTGACGATGCTGCAGACGATGGTGAAGCAGTTCAACACCGAGATCGCGAGCCTCAACCTGGCGGCCAAGGCCAAGGCCGCCCAGTTCACCGAGTATCAGGTGATCATCCAGGCGAGCCTGCTGGAAGGCGAGGTGCCGCCGCTGTACTACACGAAGGTCGCCAGGGTGATCGACAACCGGCTGAACCAGAGCCCGCCGTGGAACCTCGGGCTGGACAGCACCGTCGCCTACGCGGTCAACAAGTACATCTACAACCTGTCCCAGAGCGACCTGAACGTGAACTCGCAGTACAACACGACGAAGCACGCAGGCCTGCCGCCCGGCCCTATTGACTCGCCGGACGCGGCGGCTATCGCGGCCGTCCTGCACCCGGCGCAGGGCAGCTGGCTGTACTTCGTCACGGTGAACAAGAAGGGCACGACGCTCTTCACGTCGAGTTCGAGCACGTTCAACACCTGGGCGCAGGAAGCCAAGAGGAACGGAGTCTGAGCCGGTGGCCGCCAGCGCGGCCGTGCCCGCCGGGATGAACGTGGCCCGCGCGGCCGTGCTCGGCTCGCCGATCACCCATTCGCTGTCGCCCGTGCTGCACACGGCCGGCTATAGCGTGCTGCGCCTCACCGGCTGGACCTACGAAGCCGTTGAGTGCGACGAGCAGGGCCTGGCCGGCTTCCTCGGCTCCCTCGGCCCGGAATGGGCCGGCCTGTCGCTGACGATGCCGCTCAAGCGCGCGGTGCTGCCGCTGCTCGACGACGCTGAGCAACTGGCGATCGACGTCGGCGCCGCCAACACCGTGCTGCTGCGAGAGGGCAGGCGGCTCGGTTACAACACCGACGTTCCCGGCATGGTGACGGCGCTGCGCCAGGGAGGCGTGACGGCAGGCGGGGGCGCGGTGATCCTCGGCGGTGGCGCAACCGCCTGCTCGGCGCTGGCCGCGCTCCGCGAACTTGGCGCCAGCGATGTGGCGGTGGCGGTGCGGTCGCGGCCTCGGGCGGAGCCGCTATGCGCGGTCGCCGCCCGCCTGGGCCTGGACGTGCGGCTGATCGAGCTCGGACCAGACCTTGGGCAGACCCGCTGGCAGTTGCTGATCTCGACGGTCCCAGCTGCCGGCGCTGGGGCCGTGGCCAGCCAGATCAAGTCCGGGGCCGTCCTGGCGGACGCTGTGTTCGACGTCCTTTACGACCCCTGGCCCACCGCACTGGCCGAGGCCGCCGGAGCCGCCGGGCTAACCGTTATATCAGGATATGAGCTGCTTGTGCATCAGGCTGTCGGGCAGTTCGAGCTGATGACCGGGAGGCAGGCACCCGTGGCGGCGATGCGCGCGGCCGGTCTGGCCGAGCTGGCGCGCCGGCGGAATATCCGCTAGCTCCAGGGCGCTATGCACCTGCGGGAATACCAGCGGTTGCCTGGATGGGCTAGTCTTAGTAATGACAATGCTCGGCAACCGCGCGCCCGGCGCGCTTTTGCCGGGTGTGCAAGCGGAGGACCACCTCGGCCGCCTCCCACCTAGCCAGCTGCTGCTGGCGGGTATCTCGCCGGGCACCTCGTAGAGGCTGCCAGGCGACCGGTTCGCCCTTTGGGGCTAGCCGGTCAGGCCGGACGCAACACTGCCGGAGCGTGTGGGATGGCAGCGGCGTTGCGGGTATGCCCGCACCCAGGCGTGTCCTGGGCGCGGCGGCAGACCCGCAGTGGTGGCCCCGCAGGCACGATATGCGGGGCCTTTTGGCTTCCAGGGCTAGTTTGCGGACAAGCTGCGAGCCCGTCAGCCAAGAACTCCGCCCGTTGTGCACAGGGATGGTCCCTGTGCATCAGCACCGTGACACAGGAGGTCACATCAGCACCGAACCTCGTATCAACGAGCGCATCCGGGTACCCGAAGTGAGGCTTGTCGGCCCGGCCGGCGAGCAGGTCGGGATTGTTGCCATCAACGATGCGCTCCGGCTGGCCCAGGAGGCAGATCTCGACTTGGTCGAGGTTGCGCCCATGGCCCGGCCCCCTGTCTGCAAGCTGATGGACTACGGGAAGTTCAAGTACGAGTCAGCCTTGAAGGCCCGGGAGTCGCGCAAGAACCAGGCCCAGACAGTGATCAAGGAGATCAAGCTGCGGCCGAAGATCGACCCGCACGACTACGGCACCAAGAAGGGCCACGTCGAGCGCTTCCTCAAGCAGGGCGACAAGGTCAAGGTCACGATCATGTTCAGGGGACGTGAGCAGTCCAGGCCCGAACTGGGTTTCAAGCTGCTTCAGCGCCTGGCTGGCGACATCGAGGAGCTTGGCTTCGTCGAGTCGTCACCCAAGCAGGACGGCCGGAACATGATCATGGTGCTCGGCCCGCACAAGCGTAAAACCGAGGCCCTCGCCGCAGCCAAGGCCGACCGGGCGAGCAAGTCAAGCGCGCGCAGCGCTGAGCACGCGGCCGCGACGCAGGCAACGGAGCTAGCCGAGACGGAGGCCGCCCAGGCTGCGCCTGCCGCTCCGTCCGCCGAGCGAGCCGCTCAGGCCGCACCGGCTACGTCGGCTGCTCCAAGGCCAGCCGCTACGCCCGCCGCTCCGGCGGCCGAGCAAGCCGCTCCGGCAACTGCGCCTGCGGCTCCGGCGGCCGAGCAAGCCGCTCCGGCGGCTGCGCCTGCGGCTCCGGCGGCTGAGCGACCTGCGCCAGCGGCTCCGGCGACACCGCCTGCGGCTCCCGCCGCGGCTCCGGCTCCGGGAGCAGAGCCTGCGGGTGCGCCCAGCGCTGACGCGAAGCCAGCGCCGGCTCGGCCGTCTGCGCCGTCCGCGCCTGCCAGGGCAAGCGGCGCGCCGAAGCCGACGGCACCGCGCGCCACCCCGGCGTCGGCCCCGCGGCCAGGCCCAGCCGGTGGCGGTGCGCCGAGGCCGACGGCGCCGCGCGGGACGACGGCGGCACCGAGGCCTTCTGGGAGCACGGCGCCCAAGCCGGGTCCCGCTCGTCGGCCTAGTGACGGGCCCGTGCCCGCGCCCCGCGCGGTCGCGGCTGACAGGGCCTCGGCGAAAGAGTCGGGCGAGGCCGAGAGCTAGAGCGCAGGCTTTGCCAGGCGGGCTGGCTTGCCAGCCCGCCGACGTCAGCTAGGGCCGCCAGTGCCGGGGCCCGACCATAGCCCGGCAGCGCATGCTGCCGGGCGCATAGAACCGTGCCTGACGGCACGCCAGATTGACGTGCCCGCGGCCGTGCCGAAGGCACGGGGAGCGTGCCGAAGGCGCAGACGCACTGTGTCGGCGGCACACAGGAATGGAGACACGGCGACATGCCGAAGATGAAGACGCACAGCGGTTCCAGCAAGAGGTTCCGGCTGACGGGCACCGGTAAGATCGTGCGCCGCCGTGCCAACCGTGCTCACTACCTGGAGCACAAGCCGAGCACGAAGACGCGCCGCCTGGCTGGCTATGTCGAGCTAGCGCCAGGTGACGCCAAGAAGATCAAGAAGTTGCTGGGCAAGTGACCCGGCCCGCTGAGGGAGAGTGTTTCTAGATGGCACGCGTGAAGCGGGCGGTCAATGCCCACAAGAAGCGCCGGGTTGTACTCGAGCGCGCCAGCGGTTACCGGGGCCAGCGGTCCCGGCTCTACCGCAAGGCGAAGGAGCAGCAGCTCCACTCCATGACGTACGCCTACCGGGACCGCAAGGACCGGAAGGGCGCGTTCCGGCGGCTGTGGATCCAGCGGATCAACGCGGCGGTCCGGGCCGAAGGACTGACCTACAACAGGTTCATCCAGGGCCTGAAGCTGGCCGAGGTCGAGGTCGACCGCCGCATGCTCGCCGAGCTGGCCGTGGCCGACCCGCAGGCATTCACAGCGCTGGTCACGGTCGCCAAGGCCGCGCTGCCGGCTGACGTCAACGCGCCCGCGGCCTGAGCCCAGATGACGACGGCGCTCCTGCGCCGCCGATGAGCAGACCGGCGCGGCCTTCCACCCCGCGGGCGAGCGGTGCCATGGGCATCCACTCGCCGCGGGTGAAGGCTGCCCGGCAGCTCGGCAAGAAAGCATTCAGGGAACGGGGCCGCTCGTTCCTCGCCGAGGGCCCGCAGGCCGTGCGGGAGGCGCTACGCCAGCCTGGCATCCTCACGGAGCTGTTCGTCACCGGCCATGGCAGCGGTCGTCATGCCGGGCTCGTCGGTCAGGCAGCCAGCCAGGGCCTGCCCGTCCACGAGGTGAGCGGCGAGGTCATGGCCGAGCTGGCCCAGACGATCACGCCCCAGGGCCTTCTTGGCGTCTGCCGGTTCGTCGACGTCCCGCTGGACTCGGTGCTGACGGGCCCGCCCCGCCTGGTCGCCGTGCTGGCCAACGTCCGCGATCCTGGCAACGCTGGTACTGTCCTGCGGACCGCCGACGCGGCCGGAGCCGACGGGGTGATCTTCGCTGCTGCCTCCGTTGACCCCTACAACAGCAAATGCGTCCGCTCGTCGGCTGGCAGCCTGTTCCACGTGCCCATCGCGGTGGGCGTGCCGCTTCCCCAGGCGATCGCTGGGCTCAGGTCGGCTGGCCTTCAGGTGCTCGCGGCCGATGGGAGCGCTGAGCGGGTTCTGGACTCCGCTGATGGCCTGGACCTGACCAGGCCCACCGCCTGGCTGTTTGGCAACGAGGCCTGGGGACTTCCAAGTGAGCTGCTCGACCTGGCCGACGCCGTGGTCGCGGTGCCGATCTACGGCCAGGCCGAGAGCCTGAACCTGGCCGCCGCCGCCGCGGTCTGTCTTTATGCCTCAGCCCGCCACATGCATGGAGCTGGCACCTAATCCGGCGGCCCCGCTGCGGGCGCGGCCCGGCCCTGCTGCGGGCCGAGGCATTTTATGTGCGACGTGCGGCTGCCTGTCCGATTTGCGCCGTTCGCGGGTATGCAGGACGTGAAATCCTTCCGAATTTCTCGCAGCCGGCGCGCATCTGCGGGCATCCGGGAGTGCCGGGGTCCAATGCATATCCGCTAGAGTCTGATCACGTTGCGTCATGAAGTGACCGGAACTGGTTTCTGGCCGGGGTCGCGGTGGGCCCTGCTCCATGGTGAGTGCCGGTGACCTGAGCTGACTGACGCAGCGGCGCTGCGACGGCAGAGAGCCCCCCGACTCTGCTGGCCGTGGCCGATGCGCGGTGGCCGGTCTGGCCGCCAGCGGTCGTCGGTGCGGCATGCGCGCACGGGTCGTCGGGGGGACAGGCAGCTCCCCAGCCTCCCGGAGGCGGCGCGCAAGTGGACGGGATCGCGAGAGGTCAGGCGACGGCCAGGGTCGTAGGCATGCCCGCCGCGACTGGCAGCGGGCCTGGCGCTGATCCGACGGCCACGGCGGAACTGCAGGACTTCACGAGCGGGCTGGTGCTCGCCGACGACCTGCCAGACGGCCTCGTTGTCGCTGACCGGACGGCTAAGGTCGCAGTCTTTAACCGTGCGGCCGCCAGGCTGACCGGGATCAGCCAGGCTGCGGCCCTCGGTCAGGACGTACGTCAGGTGCTGCCGCTGCGGGACATCGAGGACCGCTGCTGGTGGACCATGTGCCAGCCGTACGGCGGCCTGTCCACGCGGACGCGGCACCCGGAGCGGCCGCTCTACCTGCCCGACGGCACCGAGTTGCTGGTCAGCGTCGGCTATGTGCGGGCACCCCGCGGCCGCGGTCCGCGCGAGGGCTGGTCGCGGGAGCCCGGCGCCGTGCAGCGCATCGCGATCACCTTGCGCGGGTGCGAACAGCGCGTGCGGCTGGAGCGCAGCCGCGCCGACCTCGTGTCCACTGTCGCGCACGAGCTCCGGTCGCCGCTAACCAGCGTCAAGGGCTTCACGGCAACGCTGCTGGCCAAATGGCCGCGCTTCACCGATGACCAGAAGAAGGTCATGCTGGAGACCGTCAACGCCGACGCCGACCGAGTCACCAGGCTGATCACCGAACTCCTGGACGTGTCGCGGATCGAGTCAGGCCGGATCGAGGTGCACCGCGAGCTCGTCGAGATCCCCAGCCGTGCTCTGAAGATCATCGGCGGCCGGGTCGCCGCCGGCGACTCACCCGACCGGTACCAGGTCGTGGTGGCGCCTGGAGTGCCCGAGACCTGGCTCGATGTCGACAAGGTCGATCAGATCCTGGCGAACCTCATCGAGAACGCGGTCAGACACGGGGCTGGTACCGTTACGACTGTGGTGGAGCCAGCGGTGGTAGCAGGGGCTCCTGGCGTGGCTGTTGCCGTCCGCGACCAGGGGCCTGGTATCGCGCCTGAGGTTGCGCCTCGCGTGTTCGGCCGGTTCTGGCGCGCCAAGCGCCGTGGTGGTGCGGGCCTTGGCCTGTTCATCGTCAAGGGCCTGGTGGAGGCGCACGGCGGGGAGATCATCGTGCAGCAGGCACCGGGGGGCGGAGCTGAGTTCCGATTTACCATGCCCGCCGGGACGCCTGAGTTCGGCTAGCCGGCGGGCCTTCGGAATTGCCTGCATGCTGGCCCGTGGACTCGGTGCCAGGATCTAGCTGCTGGCGACTGGAGGATGCAGGCGCTAAGCGCCTGTCTTCTGGCCTTTCCCCGCAGCGCTGAGAGCGGGCAGCGCGCACCGGGTTGTCCTTAACCCGGCCCGTGGTGCCCGGGAACCCCGCTTCATTGCCGTTGACCGCAGGAGATCAGGAAGCGATGTCCGCACCGAACAACACCTATGACCCCGTGGAGGTGGCCGTGCTGTCTCCCGAGGAACTGCAACGCATGCAGGCTGATGCGCTGGCGGCCATCGCCGCCGCCAGCGACCTCGCTCAGCTGAAGACAGCGCGGATCGCCCACTTTGGCGACCGGGCCCCGCTGACGCTGGCCAACGCCGAGATCGGCGCGCTGCCGCCAGCCGCCAGGGCCGATGCGGGCAAGCGCGTCGGCGTGGCCCGCGCTGCCATCAAGCAGGCCCTGAGCGAGCGACAGGCCGAGCTTGAGGCCGACCGCGACCGGCGCGTGCTCGTCGAGGAGGCCGTTGACGTCACGCTCCCGTGGGACCGGCACCTGTCCGGCGCGCGGCATCCCATCACGACCGTGGGGGAGCGCCTTGTGGACGTGTTCGTCGACATGGGCTACGAGGTCGCCGAGGGCCCTGAAGTCGAGGCTGAGTGGTACAACTTCGACGCGCTGAACTTCCCGCCTGACCACCCGGCGAGGGAGACGCAGGACACGATCTTCGTCGAGGGACCTGACGACCCGGCGCGACCAGGGAGAGCACAACGGTCCGGCGTGGTGCTGCGCACCCATACCTCGCCCGTGCAGATCAGGGCGATGCTCACCAGGCCGCTGCCGCTGTATGTGGTCAGCCCCGGCAGGTGCTACCGCAGCGACGCCCTGGACGCCACGCACAGCCCGGTGTTCCACCAGATTGAGTGCCTCGCTGTTGACGAGGGCCTGACGATGGCTGACCTGCGCGGCGCGATCAGCGCGTTCGTGGACGCCATGTTCGGCGAGGGGCTGCAGACCAGGCTCCGGCCTGACTACTTCCCGTTCACCGAGCCGTCGGCCGATGTGTCGATGGAATGCCACGTGTGCCGCGGCGCCTCGACGAAGCCAGGCGCGGAGCCGTGCCGGGTGTGCCGGTCGCAAGGCTGGATTGAGATCGCCGGCTGCGGCATGGTCAACCCGCGGGTGCTGGTCGCCTGCGGCATCGACCCCGATCGCTACAGCGGCTTCGCCTTCGGGCTGGGCATCGACAGGTCGGTCATGATCCGGGACGGCGTGGCCGACATCAGGGACACGCTCGAGGGTGACGTGCGGTTCAGCCGCGCATTCGGAATGGAGGCGTGATGCGGCTACCGCTGTCCTGGCTGCTGGAGTACGCGGCCATCGACCTGTCACCGGACGACGAGGCAGGCGTCCAGGAGATGTCCAGGCGGCTGACGGCCTGCGGCCTGGAGATCGAATCCTTCGAGCCGGTCGGGCAGGACATCACCGGCGTCGTCGTCGCCGAGGTGCTGGACATCGAGGAGCTGACCGGTTTCAACAAGCCGATCAGGTATTGCCAGGTATCGACCGGCGACGGCCAGGAGCGGCACGTCGTCTGTGGCGCGAGCAACTTCGTCGTCGGGGATCGGGTGGCGCTGGCGGTGCCGGGCGCCGTGCTGCCGGGCGGATTCGAGATCGGCGCCCGCAAGACCTATGGCCGGATCTCCGAGGGCATGATCTGCTCGGCGGCTGAGCTCGCGATCGGCGACGACCACTCCGGCATCATGGTGCTGCCCCCGGATGCGGCGCTCGGCACCGACTTCGTGAGCTATGCCGGGCTGCGCGACGTGGTCTTCGACATCAACGTGACGCCGGACAAGGGCTACGCGCTGTCGGTCCGCGGCGTAGCCAGGGAGCTGGCGATCTCCTACCAGGTGCCGTTCACCGACCCGGCCGATGTCGGACTGCCGGCCGACGTCGGCGCAGTGTCGCCGGACGTCTACCCGGTCAGCATCGAGGACTTCACGGCCTGCGACCGCTTCGTGGTCCGGGAGGTCCGCGGCGTCGACCCGGCGACGCCGACCCCGCTGGCCGTGAAGATCAGGCTGGCCAGGGCTGGCCAGCGATCGGTGTCGCTCGCGGTCGACGTCACCAACTACCTGATGCTGGAGCTCGGCCAGCCGCTGCACGCTTTCGACCGGGGCAAGCTCACCGGTCCCATCGTCGTGCGGCGGGCGCGGCCGGATGAGCGGCTGGAGACCATCGATCACGTCGTCCGCACGCTCGACCCGGAAGACATCCTGATCACCGACTCCTCCGGCCCGATCTCGCTCGCCGGGACGATGGGCGGCGTCGACACCGAGGTGTCGGAGGGCACGCGGGACTTCGTGATCGAGGCTGCGCACTTCTCCCCGCGCGGCATCGCCCGGATGAGCCGACGGCACAAGCTCGGGTCGGAGGCGTCCGCGCGGTTCGAGCGCGGTGTCGACCCAGAGCTGCCGGTGCGTGCCTCAGCTCGCGCGGCCATGATGCTGGCTGCCCTGAGCGGCGGCACGCACGTGCCCGGCTGCTCGATGGCGGGCGCGGACTTCGAGCCGGTCACCATCCCCATGGCGGCTGACTACCCCGATGAGGTCGCCGGCCTGATCTACGGGCTGGATACCGTCCTGGCCAGACTGCGCGAGGTCGGGTGCGGCATCGTCCAGGCGCCGGATGACGCGGCAAGCGAGGCCGCGGCGGCTGCGGTCGAGGACGTCACCACCGGCCTCGACGCGCCGGCCAGCCTGGCCGTCGGCTACCACGCGAGCAGGCACGGACGGCATGACCACGGCACGCACGATCGGTCAGGGCTCATGCTGCTCGTCACCCCGCCGTCCTGGCGGTCAGACCTGACCGACCCGGCCGACCTGGCCGAGGAAGTCATCAGGCTGGAGGGCTACCAGAACATCCCGGTCCGGGAGCTCCGCGCGGCCGCCGGCCGCGGGCTGACCGGACGGCAGCGGCTACGCCGGACGCTCAGCCGCACGCTGGCCTACCACGGCTTCGTCGAGGTGCTGAGCACGCCGTTCACGTCGGCCGCGGATTTCGACAAGCTCCAGCTGCCTGCCGACGACCCCCGCCGCCGGGCTGTCCGGCTGGCCAACCCGCTCAGCGACGACGAGCCGCTGATGCGGACCACGCTGCTGCCCGGGCTTCTGCGGACGCTGGCGCGCAATCTCGGCCGGGGCTTCAGCGATGTGTCGCTGTATGAGTTCGGCCTGGTCTTCCGGCCGAGGCTGGACGCGGCGCCGAGCGCGCCCATCCTGCGAGTTGATCGTGGCCCGGGGGTGCCCGAGCTGGCAGAGCTGGAGGCGGCGCTGCCGGACCAGCCGCTGCAGGTTGGCGCAGTCCTCACCGGCAACGTCGAGCTGCCTGGCTACTGGGGCGAGGGCAGGCCGGCGGGCTGGCAGGACGCGATCGAGGCGGCGCGGGACGTGCTCAGGACCAGCCGGCTGCAGTTCGACGTCCGGGCCGATCAGCACGAACCTTGGCATCCGGGCCGGTGCGCGGCAATTTTCGTCAAGACCGAGCAGGGCCACGAGTGGCTGGCAGGATACGCGGGAGAACTGCACCCGCGCGTCATCGCCGCGTTTGGCCTACCGGCCAGGACCGCTGCGATGGAGCTGGACATGTCGGTAATCGAGGCGGCTGCCGACGAGCTGGGTCCGGTGCAGGCGCCGGGGCTGTCGACGTACCCGCCCGCGATGCAGGACGTCGCGCTGGTGGTGGCGCAGGCCGTACCGGCCGCTGAGGTGGAGCGCGCACTGGCCGCTGGTGCAGCCGAGGCTGGTGATGTGGCCCTGGAGTCGCTGAACCTGTTCGATGTGTACACCGGTGACCAGACCGGCGAGGGCCGCAAGTCACTGGCCTACACGCTTCGGTTCCGCGCGCCGGACCGGACCCTGACGGCCGAGGAGGCAAGCGCTGCCAGGGACGCCGCGGTGGCCGAGGCTGGCAGGCGAACCGGAGCCGTCCTGCGCGGCGCTGGCTAGGCAGTCCAGCCACGAGGTGCCGTAATTCGCGGCTGACGGTCCGCCGGTTCGCAATGACAAATGCCGCACTGTGCTCACTCGGTCCTAAATATCGATGCGGATATTGACATGAACAGTTAAAACTGGTTTTGTCCCCGTACGCCGCCACTGCTACGGGGGAACTCATGATCAAATCATCGTCACGTCGCGCTGCGATCCTCCTGTCCGGCAGTGCGCTTGCGCTGGCCGGCACCATGCTGCCCGCCCAGGCTGCCACTACCGGCTGGCGCATCAGCGCCACGTACGCGGTGAGCGCAAGCTCCACGATCCTGAGCAGCGTCGACGCGGTCAGCCCGGGCGATGCCTGGGCGGCGGGCTTCACGGCCAAGAACACGGGCAGCGCGCTACCGGCGACCGTGATCAGGCACTGGACCGGCAAGACCTGGAGCCCGGTCACGCTGCCCGCCGGGGTCGCCAGGGCATGGGCCAGGCAAGTGCCGCTGTTCTCGGTGGTAGGCGTCTCGCCAAGAGACGTTTGGATCTTCGGCTCCGTGCGGGGCGGCTACCTGCGGCTGAACGGCAGACAGTGGAGCACCGGCACGCTGCCGGGCAATAA
>DASXKI010000344.1:0-9618 GCA_036496945.1 Streptosporangiaceae bacterium
GGAGACGGTCGAGCGTCTGCTCACCGCCATCAAGCTCGGCATGGTCGCCCCGGGTGAGCGGTTCCCGGCAGAGCGGGAGCTCGCAGCGCAGCTCGGCATCAGCAGGCTGACCCTCCGCGAGGCGATCCGCGAGTTGCAGGAGGCCGGATACGTCTGCTCGCGCCGCGGCCGCCTTGGTGGCACGTTCGTCACCTATACCTGGCCGACGCCAGACTCCGGTGAGCTACGCCGGCTCGCGATCCAGGACGCCGACAAGCTGACCGACGCGCTGACCTTCCGGCTGGCGGTGGAGGCCGGCGCGGCCGAGGCCCTGGCCGGCCAGTTCGTGGCGAAGACGGCGAGCAGGGCGGTGCCGGCGAGCAGAGCGGTGACGGCGAGCAGAGTGGTGACGGCGAGCAGAGTGGTGACGGCGGGCGGCGCGGGCCCGGCCGCGGGCGGCGCGGGGGCGAGCCTGCTGGCCCGGCTGGCGGACGTCAACGCGGCGGGACCACAGGACTACCGGCGGCTGGACACGCTGTTCCACTTGTCCATCTCCGAGCTCACCGGGTGCAGCCTGCTGGCCGCCGCGTGCGCGGACGCGCGGATGCGCCTCAACGACTTCCTCAACGCGATCCCGGTGCTCCAGCGCAACATCGACCACACCGCCGGGCAGCACCGGGCCATCGTCGATGCCATACTCGCCGGCGACGCGCCGGCCGCCAGGACCGCCGTGGCCGAGCACCTGGCGGGCACTGCGGCCCTGCTTCGCGGGTTCCTGGGCTAGCGCGGGCGACCGTGGTCAGGCGACTGGAGCTAGGCGACCATGGTCAGGCGGCTTTGATGCCCGCGAACTCGACGACAAGCCGGTCCGGCCCGCGCAGGTTCAGGTTGGGCTTGTAATCCAGGCTGGCGACGTTGAGCTCCGGGGCCCTGAGCCGGCGGGCAAAGGACTCCAGGGCGATCGCGGCCTCCAGCCGGGCCAGCGGCGCGCCGAGGCAGAAATGCGGGCCGGCGGCGAACGCCAGGTGCCCGGTCGCGCCGCGGCGGATATCGAACTTGTCCGGGTCGGCGAAGACGCTCGGGTCGCGCCCGGCAGCGGCGAGGAGCAGCAGGACCAGCGCGCCTTCGCGCGCGGTCACCGGCCCGACTCGCATCCCATCGCGGGCGACGCGCGCGGTCATCTGGACGGGCGCGTCGTACCGGAGCGTCTCCTCCACGGCGCTGGCGGCCAGGTCAGGGTTCTTGCGCAGCAGCGCGAGCTCATCGGGGTGGCGCAGCAGCGCGAGTATGCCGTTCGAGATGAGACCGACCGTGGTCTCGTGCCCGGCGACGAGCAGGAGGACGCAGGTGGCGATCAGCTCGTCCTCGGTCAGCTTCTCGCCGTTGTCCTCGGCGGCGATCATCTCGGACAGCAGGTCCGGGGCCGGCCGGGCTCGCCGAATTGCGATCAGCTCGCGGAAGTAGACGGCGAACTCGTCGCTGGCCACCTGAGCGGCTTCCGCCCTGGCCTGCGCCTCCGTCGCATCCACGCCGAAGTCCGGCTGGAGGGAGTGAGCAAGCCGGGCCGACCAGCCGGCGAAGCGCGGGTGGTCATCGACCGGGACGCCGAGCAGCTCGGAGATGATTCGCACAGGCAGCGGGTAGGCGAGCTGGCTGACGACCTCCATCTGGCCCGCTGCGGCGGCCGCACTCAGCAGCTCGGTGGTGATGGCGCGGATGCGCGGCTCGAGCCGGGCGATGGTGCGCGGCGTAAAGGCCTTGGACACCAGCCGCCGCAGCCGCGTGTGATCCGGCGGGTCGAGCGACAGGAACGACGGCCTGTCCCTGGTGCGGCGGGGCGGCGTCGGCGCTAGCAGGGACTTGCTGCGCTCGCTGCTGGCGCTCGGGTCCCGCAGCACGGCGGAGCAGTCGGCATGCCGCCCGACGACGACGAAGGCGCCGTCGTACTCGGTGAACGGCGAGGCCTCCCGGAGGCCGGCCAGCACCGGATAGGGGTCGGGCAGGATGGCCGGGTCGGCAAGCTCGGTGAGCGCCGGCCGCTCAAGCGTGCTCATTCTCGGGCTCCGGGGGATCGCGGGGGTCGCGGGGGCTCAGCCGGTGGCGGGCCCCGCGGCGTCAGTCACCGGCCATCATCCCAGGCTTCCGGACAAATCGATATATGCCGCATGGAAATAACTCGCCAGTACATCGAGTTAGTAAGTCGCTGGTGGTGTGACGCAGCCCATGGGCCGACCCGATTGCGGGCGCGGAACTAATTACGGCACAATGATGTTGTGAAATACGTGGGACCAGCAGATGAGGCGCTGAGCACCGGTGGTGCGGGGCTTCATGCTGGCCAGGCCCAGACTATGCAGCCGCACCAGACTGCGCAGCCTCAGGAGGCCCACCGCGGCTCGGAGTCCAGCACTCGCGGCCGGATTGCCCGTCTCATCCTGGAGAACGGGCCCGTGACGGCCGCTGGCCTGTCCGCCCGCCTGGGCCTGACGTCCGCCGCCGTCCGCCGCCACCTGGACAACCTGCTGGCCGACGGCATGGTGGAGGCTAGGACGGCCCGGACGTACGGCAGCCGCGGTCGCGGCAGGCCAGCCAGGCTGTTTGCGATCACGGACGCTGGCCGAAGCGCCTTCGAGCACGCCTATGACGACCTGGCCACGAGCGCCCTGCGGTTCCTGGCCGAGCGGGCCGGACCCGGCG
Organism: Streptosporangiaceae bacterium; assembly: GCA_036496945.1. Classification (GTDB taxonomy): domain Bacteria; phylum Actinomycetota; class Actinomycetes; order Streptosporangiales; family Streptosporangiaceae; genus JAJYUU01. The sequence continues at coordinate 2,674 of DASXKI010000344.1, forward strand.
CGGTTGCCGAGTTCGCCCGGCAGCAGATCGCCGATCTCGAGCGCAGGTACCGGCCAGCCGTGGAGGCCGCCCCTGCGGAGCAGCGGGTCCAGGTGCTCGCTGCGGCCCTGTCCGCCGACGGTTATGCCGCCTCTGCTGGTGGTGGCCCGGCCGCTGGCGGGGGAGAACAGCTATGTCAGCACCACTGCCCGGTAGCGCACGTTGCTGCCGAGTATCCCCAGCTCTGCGAGGCGGAGACCGAGGCATTCGGCCGTCTGCTCGGCACCCCCGTGCAGCGCCTCGCCACGATCGCTCACGGTGACGGGATCTGCACCACGCACGTCACGCCACCTTCTCTTGTGCACAACCGCGCAACAACCGAGGCCGGAGGAATCTCCGCATGACCACTATCGCCCGCCCAGAGCTCGATGGCCTGGACCGCTATAAGTTCGGCTGGTCCGATTCGGACGTGGCCGGCGCGTCGGCGCGCCGGGGCCTGAACGAGGACGTCGTCCGCGACATCTCGGCGAAGAAGAACGAGCCGGAGTGGATGCTGGACCTGCGGCTGAAGGGCCTGAAGCTCTTCCACCGCAAGCCGATGCCGACCTGGGGATCCGACCTGTCCGGCATCGATTTCGACCACATCAAGTACTTCGTGCGCTCGACCGAGCAGCAGGCAGCAAGCTGGGACGAGCTGCCGGCCGACATCAAGAACACCTACGACAGGCTCGGCATCCCCGAGGCGGAGAAGCAGCGCCTGATCGCGGGCGTCGCGGCGCAGTACGAGTCCGAGGTCGTGTACCACAAGATCCGCGAGGACCTGGAGGAGAAGGGCGTCATCTTCCAGGACACCGACACGGCGCTGCGCGAGCACCCGGAGCTGTTCCAGGAGTACTTCGCGACCGTCATCCCGGTGGGCGACAACAAGTTCGCCTCGCTCAATACGTCCGTCTGGTCCGGCGGCAGCTTCATCTACGTGCCGAAGGGCGTCAAGGTAGATATCCCGCTCCAGGCCTACTTCCGGATCAATACCGAAAACATGGGCCAGTTCGAGCGGACCCTGATCATCGTTGACGAGGGTGCGAGCGTGCACTACGTCGAGGGCTGCACCGCGCCGATCTACTCCTCCGATTCGCTCCACTCCGCCGTGGTCGAGATCATCGTGAAGAAGGACGCGCACTGCCGGTACACGACGATCCAGAACTGGTCGAACAACGTGTACAACCTGGTCACCAAGCGGGCCGTGGCCTACGAGGGCGCGAGCATGGAGTGGGTCGACGGCAACATCGGCTCCAAGGTCACGATGAAGTACCCGGCCGTCTACCTGATGGGCGAGCACGCCAGGGGCGAGACGCTGTCGGTGGCATTTGCGGGCGAAGGCCAGCACCAGGACGCTGGAGCCAAGATGGTCCACTGCGCGCCGAACACCTCCTCCCAGATCATCTCCAAGTCGGTGGCCAGGGCCGGCGGCCGGACGTCCTACCGCGGCCTGGTCGAGATCCGGGAGGGCGCGGAGCACTCCAAGTCGACGGTCAAGTGCGACGCCCTGCTGATCGACGCGGTCAGCCGGTCCGACACCTACCCGTACGTGGACGTGCGTGAGGACGATGTGGAGATGGGCCACGAGGCCTCCGTCTCCAAGGTCTCGGAGGACCAGCTGTTCTACCTGATGAGCCGCGGCATGACCGAGGACGAGGCGATGGCCACCATCGTCCGCGGCTTCGTCGAGCCCATCGCGCGCGAGCTGCCGATGGAGTACGCGCTCGAGCTCAACCGGCTGATCGAGCTGCAGATGGAAGGAGCGGTCGGCTGATGTCAGGCCTGCAGGGGGCCGTCGAGACGGCTCCTGTTTCCAGGCTGCACGAGCAGCAGTCCTATGACCCCGCTGACTTCCCGGTACCCACGGGACGCGAGGAGGAATGGCGGTTCACTCCGCTGCGCCGTCTTCGCGGTCTCCATAGTGACGACTCTCTTGGTGACGGCAAGGTCAGCGTCGTAGGCGACGCTGCGCCCGGAGTCACCATTGAGAACCTGGAACGTGGTGATTCCAGACTCGGCGCCGCCTACGTGCCCGCGGACCGTGTCAGTGCCAGGGCGTTTGCTTCATTCGCGGAGGCCACAGTGGTCACCGTGCCTGCGAATACCGAGTCGGACGTCCCCACGCATATCACTTTTCGCGGCGAGAGCGCGGATGGGGCGGCGTTTGGGCACACGGTCATTGATGTGCAGGCCAACGCACGTGCGGTCGTCGTTCTTGAGTACACCGGTAGCGCGACTTACGCCGACAATGTGGAGCTCGTGGTCGGGGACGGGGCTTCGCTGGTCGTCGTCAGCCTCCAGATGTGGGCGGACGATGCTGTGCATCTGACGCATCATCACGCGCAACTCGGGCGCGACGCCAAGCTGACGCATACCGCGGTGACGCTCGGTGGCTCGGTCGTGCGCCTGGCGCCGTCGGTGCGGTACGCGGGACCCGGCGGCGACGCAGAGCTGCGCGGCTTGTACTTCGCCGACGCGGGGCAGCACCTGGAGCACCGGCTGTTCGTCGACCACGCCGAGCGCAACTGCCGGAGCCGGGTGACCTACAAGGGCGCACTTCAGGGCGAGGGTGCGCACGCGGTATGGATCGGGGACGTGACCATCCGGGCCGCCGCCACCGGTACCGATACCTACGAGTACAACCGCAACCTCGTGCTGACCGACGGCACGAGAGTCGACTCGGTGCCGAACCTGGAGATCCTGACGGGCGAGGTCACGGGCGCTGGCCACGCCAGCGCCAGCGGCAGGCTGGAGGACCAGCACCTGTTCTACCTGATGGCCAGGGGGATCCCGGCCGACGAGGCCAAGCGCCTGGTGATCCGCGGCTTCTTCGGCGAGCTGGTCGGCCACATCGAGGTGCCCGAGCTACAGGACCGGATCATGGCCGCGATCGACGCGGAGCTGGCATGAGCGAGTTCCGCCGGGCCTGCGCGCTGTCACAGCTGCCGGATGAGGGCGCAATCGGCGTGGAAGTCGCTGGGGTCCCGGTTGCGATTGTCAGGGCCGAAGGCGAGGTCTTCGCGCTGCACGATGTCTGCTCGCACGAGGAGGTCCCGCTGTCGGAGGGCGAGGTCTACGACCACACGGTCGAGTGCTGGCTACACGGATCCTGCTTCGACCTGCGGACCGGTAAGCCGACCGGGCCGCCCGCCACCAAGCCGGTGGCCACCTACCCAGTCAAGATCGACGGCGACGACGTCCTCGTCGAACTGTAACCACATCAACCAGGAGACAACCGATATGTCCACCCTAGAGATCCGTGACCTGCACGTCAGCGTGACGGACGCTGCGGGGGAGAGCCAGGAGGTCCTGCGGGGCGTCGACCTGACCATCTCAGCCGGGCAGACGCACGCGATCATGGGGCCGAACGGGTCGGGCAAGACGACGCTGGCGTACGCCATCGCCGGGCACCCGAAGTACACCGTTACCCAGGGCTCGATCACGCTGGACGGCGAGGACGTGCTGAAGATGAGCGTCGACGCCAGGGCGCGGGCCGGGCTGTTCCTGGCCATGCAGTACCCGGTGGAGGTGCCGGGCGTCTCGGTGTCGAATTTCCTGCGCACGGCGATCACCGCCGTCCGCGGTGAGGCCCCGAAGATCCGCACCTTCGGCAAGGAGCTGCGGGAGGCCATGGATCAGCTCGCAATGGATCCGTCCTTCGCGCAGCGGAACCTCAACGAGGGCTTCTCCGGCGGTGAAAAGAAGCGGCACGAGATCCTTCAGCTCGAGCTGCTCAATCCCAAGTTCGCGATCCTCGACGAGACCGACTCGGGGCTGGACATCGACGCGCTGAAGGTCGTCTCAGCCGGCATCAACAGGTTCCGCGAGGATCCCTCGCACGGCGTCCTGCTGATCACCCACTACACCCGCATCCTGCGGTACGTGCAGCCGGACTTCGTGCACGTGTTCGTGGCCGGCCGCATCGTCGAAGAGGGCGGCTCGGAGCTGGCCGATGAGCTGGAGACCAGCGGCTACGAGCGGTTCCTTACGTCCGGCGCAGTGGCGTGACGGCGGTGGCGCGATGACGACGGTGGCGGGCGGACGGCGTGCTGACTCGCTGGACGTCGAGGCGATCCGGGCGGACTTCCCGATCCTCGGTCGCGCGGTTCGGGGCGGCAACCACCTGATCTACCTGGACTCCGGCGCGACCTCGCACAAGCCGCGTCAGGTGCTCGACGCCGAGCGCGACTTCTACACCACGCGCAACGCGGCCGCGCACCGTGGCGCCCACCTGCTCGGCGAAGAGGCGACCGACGCCTACGAGAGCGCCCGGGCCAGGATCGCGGCGTTCCTGCATGCCGATCCCGGTGAGATCGTCTTCACCAAGAGCGCCACCGAAGCCGTGAACCTGGTTGCCTACGCGATGAGCAACGCGGCCACCTCCGGCCCGGATGCCCGCAGGTTCGCTGTGGGTCCCGGCGACGAGATCCTGGTCACCGAGTCTGAGCACCACGCCAACCTGGTGCCCTGGCAGCAGCTGTGCGAGCGGACCGGCGCGACGCTGCGCTGGTTCGGCGTCACACCGGACGGCCGCCTGGACCTGACCAACCTGAGCGAGCTCGTCAACGGCAGGACCAAGCTCGTCGCCGTGACGCACCAGTCCAACGTCACTGGTGTCGTGCCGCCGGTGGCGCAGATCGCCGCGGCCGCGCACGCGGTGGGCGCGCTGGTCCTGGCCGACGGTGCCCAGTCGGTGCCGCACCAGCCGGTGGACGTGACCGCGCTCGGCGCCGATTTCCTGGTGTTCTCCGGGCACAAGATGCTCGGTCCGTCTGGCGTCGGCGTGCTGTGGGGCCGCCGGGAGCTGCTCGAGTCGATGCCGCCGTTCATCTCTGGCGGCTCGATGATCGAGGTCGTCCGGATGGAGGGCTCGACTTTCCTGCCGCCCCCGGACCGGTTCGAGGCCGGAGTGCCCGCCGCCGCGCAGGCCGTCGGGCTGGCCGCTGCGTGCGACTACCTGGATGCGCTCGGCATGGCGAACGTCGCGGCGCACGAGGAGGCGCTCACCGCGCATGCGCTGGAGGCGCTGGCCGCCATCGAGGGACTGCGGATCCTGGGACCCCTGGATACCGACCACCGCGGCGGAGCTGTGTCCTTCATCCTGGACGGCATCCACCCGCACGACGCCGGACAAGTGCTCGACGAGCTGGGCATAGCAGTTCGCACCGGACATCACTGCGCGTGGCCGCTGCACCGCGCGCTGGGCGCGCAGTCCAGCACCCGGGCCACGTTCTACGTGTACAACACCCACGACGAGGTAGACGCGCTGGCAGACGGAATACGGCAGGCGCAGAAGTTCTTCGGGACGGTGTGATGGAGCTTGAGTCGATGTACCAGGAGATCATCCTGGAGCACTACCGCCGGCCATTGCACGCGGGTCTGCGGGAGCCGTTCGACGCGGAGGTGCTGCACATCAACCCGACCTGCGGCGACGAGGTGACGCTGCGGGTGAGTCTGAAGGACGCGGGCGGTGAGCCAGCCCTCGCTGACGTGTCGTACGAGGCGCTTGGCTGCTCGATCAGCCAGGCTAGCGCCTCGGTTATGGCCGACATGATCATCGGCAAGTCGGTCGGCGAGGCCATGCAGATGAGCGACGAGTTCCTGAAGCTCATGCAATCGCGCGGCGAGGCCCAGCCGGACGAGGACGTACTTGGTGACGCGGTCGCGTTCGAGGGCGTGTCGAAGTACCCGGCGCGGATCAAGTGCGCGCTGCTGGGCTGGATGGCGTGGAAAGATGCGACGGCCAGGGCCCTGGGCGAGCGCGAGACAGGAGAGCAGGCATGACGGACAACACCACCGAGACCAAGGACGAGCTGTACACGGCGGGTGACCCGGAGACCGAGGACCTGCTGGAGGCGCTGCGCGACGTGGTGGACCCCGAGCTCGGGGTCAACGTTGTCGACCTGGGACTGGTTTACGGCGTCACCGTGGAAAGCGACCGCACGGCCACCATCGACATGACGCTCACCAGCGCGGCCTGCCCGCTGACCGACGTCATCGAGGATCAGACCCGGGCAGCGCTCGACGGCCTGGTGCAGGACTTCCGGATCAACTGGGTCTGGCTCCCGCCGTGGGGTCCGGAGAAGATCACCGAGGACGGCCGCGAGCAGCTGCGAGCACTCGGGTTCAACGTCTGAGCTGACGCCCGAACGCGGTGGCAGCGCCCCAGGCCGGGCACTGCCACCGTTCTCCTCGTCAGGCGCGGTCGCGTTCCGAGGCACCGCGCTCGACGGCACCGCGCTCGGCAGCCAGCTCCTCAGCGACCTGGCGGTAAAGCTCCTCATGCATCACGGCCTCAGCAGGCACCCGCTGATGATGTGATCCGCGGGTCCCTGGCGGCGGTTCGGCCCGCCGCTGCCGACGCTTGGCGGCACCCGGCGCTGATGCGCAGGAGTACGTCACCCAGGTGACGGCGTGGCGGTGACGGGCGCCTACCCTGGCTACAGCTTCAACCCGCTGGACGCATTTCGTCATCTGGCCTTCGATCTGGCCGGCCCGCTGTCGGGATTCCGGGACGGAGACCGCCGTGGATACGGTCGTGCTCGCCGCCGGGCGGCTGAGGGATGCCGCGGGAAGCTGCCGTAACCGCTGAACGGCCGCACTGGCGTGCGCGTAACGGGCCTGCGCCAGGCGATACAGGACGCACAGTGCTGCAAGAGCGCGCGTTTGCTCGTCGAGCGCCTTGCCGGCGTTGTGGCGCGACGCGGCCGCGACTTGCTCCGCCGCCCCTGATGCTTGCATAATGTAAGCATGCCGAATTTGCTCGTCCGCGACCTTCCCGACGACGTGCACGCAGCCCTTCAGCAGCGCGCAGAGCGCCAGGGCCAGTCCCTGCAGCAGTTCCTGACCGCTGAGCTTCGCCGCCTCGCCCGGCGGCCCAGCGTGGATGAAGTCCTGGACCGGATCGAACGCCGCCACGGCGGCCGC
>DASXKI010000345.1:0-15794 GCA_036496945.1 Streptosporangiaceae bacterium
GACCTGCGCGACCGACACCGCGAGCGGCCCCGGGTAACGGAACGTCGCCGGGCTCACCAGGGTGCCGAGCCGGATCCGCGAGGTTTCCCGCGCCAGCCCGGCGAGCGTGATCCAGGCGTCGGTCGGGCCCGGCAGTCCGCTGACGTCACCCATCTTGAGGTAGTGGTCAGACCGGAAGAACGCGTCGAAGCCAAGTTCCTCGGTTGCCTTGGCGACGCGCAGCAGCGTCTCGTAGCTGGCGCCCTGCTGAGGCTCGGTGAAGATTCGCAGTTGCATGCGTACATCCTGGCCTGCCAGGGCAATGCCGGCCGAAGCGACCCTAGTGGCTTGTCCGCCAAGCGCACCGGAGAGCGCTGACCGTCGCCGCGCGGAACAGGTGAAATTCGCGCTGCTGCGACGACTTCGAGGCGGGCTGGTCACCGACGAAGACGTAGTCACTGCCGGCGCCAACCACGCTGCCGACGACAGTGATCCTTGCCGCAGCAAGGCTCGTCGTGCTGGCCAGGTAGCTGGCGTCACCGTTCACGGTCCAGCCGAGGTAGCCATCGCCGACCGCAAGTTCAGGGGTGAAGGTATTACCGCCATGTAGCCGCAGCACCAGCTTGGCTGGCTGCGACGGCGATGGCGAATAGAAGAGCTGCGTCAGGTCCCGGGAAAAGTAGGCGGCGGCCGGGCCGGACGACGCGATAAGGCCGATCAGAGTCGGCCAGGAGCCCTGGCTCGACGATCCCATCAGGGTTGCGCGACCTGCCGCCCGCAGCTGCAGCGGAACAGCGATCTGCTGGCGCGCGGGGAAAACGCCGGCGTTCCTTGCCACCAGGTGCGAGGCCGGGCCGTTGGCATGATGAGCGACGGCCCAGACCAGCGCGCTGCCGACGAACACCGGCGGCCCTAGATAGCCGCTGGCGATCACGTCGGTGCTGCCAGTGGCCAGATTGGCCTCGACGATCTCCTGCTTGCCGCCGTCCGCCTGCTCCCAGGCGGCGATCGCATGATTGAGGAATACCGGCGCGCCCATCGCGTCGCCGTGCTGTCCGGCCGGCTCCAGGGCGACTGTCCGCCCGGTCCGCGGCGACCACGCCTGCATCGGGGTGTAAGCGAATCCCTCGCCACCGTAGCTGCTGTACGTGCTGGTCCACACCAGCTCACCGCCTGGCCCGAGGCCGCCCTGCGCGCCCTCGTACCCCGGTGGCAGGGCCGCGATCTTAGTGAGAATCGCACCCGTCGCCAGGCTCTCCTCGGCAATGCCGCGGAAGCCCCGCGTGGTGGTCTGGACATACACCGCGGTACCGTCCGGCGACACGGCGATCGGCGCAACTGCGCGTTGGCTGCTCAGCGCCAGCACATGCCGCATCTCGAGGGCCAGTCCTGCGGTCGGCTGGGCCGTGCAGACGGCCAGCGCTGAGCTGCCGTGGCCTGTCGCTTCCTGCGTCCTTAGAGGAGAGCCAGCCAGCTGACTGGCGCCAGCGACGACAATCATTGCCACCGCTGCGACCGCCGATAGCACGATGCGGCGTGCGCGCTGACGTCGCTGCCTGCCGCGGGCGACAACCGTCGCCGGCGCTGGTACTGGCAACTCGGCTGCGGCCAGCTCACTGAAGAGCCGGTCCAGTGCATCGTCAGGCATCTGCCACCTCCGGGCCGCAGATCGGCGCGTCAGGTAGCTGGCGAGCCTTGGGCGCGGCGTTGTCGTCGGCCAGGGCAGCAGCGAGCGCGTCGCGGCCCCGCGACAGCCAAGCCTTGACGCTGCCAATCGGACAGCGCAGATCGGCCGCGATCTGCCCGACAGGCAGGTCGGCAAGATAGTGCAGCACGAGCACGACGCGCTGACGCTCCGGCAGCGTCCGCAGTGCGGCGACCAAGGCCACCGTGTCGGGGCTGATCTCCGCGACGTCCCTTGCTATCAGCTGATGTGCCGCGGCTCTTGCCGTCCGCTCTCGCCGGAACCGGCTCGTCGCGAGGTTGGTCGCCACGCGCCGGACCCACGCTTCTGGCGAGTCACAGGCGCGGACCGAGTCCCAGCGCTGCCATGCCCTGGCGAACGCCTCCTGCGCGACGTCCTGCGCGTCGGCGATGTTCCCGGTCAGCGCATACGCGTGCCGGACTATACGCCTGGCCGTGGCGCTGTAGAAGTCGTCGAAATTGGCGGCACCGCGGTCCGTTGTCATCGGCCGCTCCCCGGTACCTGGCCAGCGGACGGCCCGGCGGCCGTCGTACCCGCGGCTGACTCGATGTGGCCGGCCGCTGGTCGTCGCTAGCGCTGTCACGTCTGGATGACGCGCTCACGGGCGACGAGGTTACGGCCAAGCCGTCTTTTACCTATGCGGACTTAGCAGCGTATGACGCACTTGGCGGCCGGGCTAGTCCCCATCATGCGGGTTAGTCCCTCGTCAGCGTGGCCAGGCACTCGACGTGATGCGTCATCGGGAACGCGTCATACCCGCGCAAACCGGTGAGCTGCCAGCCGCCATCGATGAGCAGGCGCAGATCGCGCGCCAGGGTCGCGGGGTCGCAGGAAACGTACGCGATCCGCCGCAGGCCAGGTCCTGCCGCTGCCTCCGCCGCGAGCTCACCGCGGCCGCAGAGCGCGTCGATGACCGGCCTGGCCACGCCGGTGCGCGGCGGGTCGACGACCGCGATCGAGGCGCCGCGCAGGCCGGTCCGGCGCAGCACCTGCGCGACATCGCCGCGATGCACCCGCGCCCACGGCCAGTCGCGCAGATTATGCCGGGCGTCGCGCACGGCGGTCTGATCGTGCTCCACGGCGATCACCGCGCCGTCTGGTCCGACGGCCTCGGCAAGCAGGCCGGCGAACAGACCCGCACCGCAGTACAGGTCCAGGGCGACCTCGCCCGGCTCGGGCGCCAGCGCGGTCAGAACCTCGGCTGCGAGCAGGTCCGCAGCGCCGGGATGCACCTGCCAGAACCCGCCCAGGCTGACGCGCCAGTCCCGCCCGGCCGCGCGCTGCGTCAGGTAGCCCCGACCACGGACCGGGACCCGCCGGCCCGAGGGGCCGGCCAGCTGCACGGCATCAGCCGGCACGTCCGGCAAGCTGCTGGCCGCCGCGGCCTTCGCCGCCACGAGCACGCCTCGCTCGCCCGTTGCCGGAGCGGCGGCGACCTCGACGGACTGCGCTGCCGGCCACCGGACGTCGGTGACACCGACACCAGTGACCAGCGGGTGGCCGATGAGGCACTGGTCGATCTCGACGACCTCGTGGGAGCGATGGCGGCGGAGGCCAGGCACCCCGTTCCGGTCAATGGCGAAGGTGACGACGGTACGCCAGCCCAGCCCGCCCTCGTCACCCTCGATGGCCTGGACCTCGACCTCACGGTCGAGCCCGGCGATCCGGCTGAGCTGCTGGCGGATCACCGCCGCCTTGAACTCTCGCTGGGCCGGCAGGCTGGCGTGCTGCCAATCGCAGCCGCCGCAGCCGCCCGGCGTGGCATACCGGCACGGAGCGGCCACCCGGTCGGCCGACGGCCGCAGGATCTCGACCGCGTCGGCCCTGGCGAACCGGGCCGTCGCCTGGGTGACGGTCGCGCGGACCCGCTCCCCCGGCAGGGCGTGCCGAACGAAAACCACCCAGCCCGTATCATCCTGCCTGGATACGCACCAGCCGCCGTGCACGACCTCGCCGATGGTGAGTTCCAGCACATCCCCGGCCCTTGGAACGGAGGCAGCCTCGGTGGTCACGGGCTCCATCGTGCCCTGGCAGTGCACAGGCTCCCTGAGCTGGGTACCTGTCTGGCTATCGGCACCCGAGATCGGCACCGGACCGCTGGCTAGCAGCATCGCGTCGGAGGGCATACGTTGACTGCACCGGTCTGGCTGGAAGGATGCACGTGCATATCGTGATCATGGGATGCGGGCGGGTCGGGTCCAGCATCGCCCATACCCTCGAGGACCGGGGCCATTCTGTCGCCGTCATCGATCAGGACCCGGAGGCCTTCCGCAAGCTGCGGTCCGGTTTCAAGGGCATCAAGGTCACCGGCGTGGGCTTCGATCGCGACGTCCTGATAGAGGCGGGGATCGAGCGGGCTGGCGCCTTCGCGGCTGTCAGTAGCGGTGACAACTCCAACGTGATCGCGGCCAGGGTGGCGAGGGAGTCGTTCGGCGTGCAGCGGGTGGTGGCACGCATCTACGACCCGCGACGCGCCTCGGTCTACCAGCGACTCGGCATCCCGACGGTCGCTACCGTCGCCTGGACCGCCGATCAGATGCTGCGCAGGCTGATCCCGGAGGGCGCGCAGTCCCTCTGGCGTGACCCGACCGGCGCGGTCGTTCTGGCCGAGGTGGCCTACTCCGAGGTCTGGCTCGGCCAGAAAGTCTGCGACATGGAGCAGGCGGCGCGCGCGCGCGTCGCGTTCATCTCCCGGCTCGGCGAGCCGGTGGTACCGGGGCCGAGCCTTGTCCTCCAGGAAGGTGACGTGGTGAACGTGATCGCCGAGGAAAGCAACATCCCCGAGATCGCCCGCGTCTTCGCCAGCCTCGAGCCAGGGAAGGCAGGACACTGATGCGCGTCGCCATCGCGGGCGCCGGCGCTGTCGGCCGCTCGATCGCCAAGGAACTGCTCGACAACGGGCACGAGATCCTGCTCATTGACAAGGACCCGAGCTCGATCAAAGTGCACAGCGTGCCGCGCGCCGAGTGGCTGCTCGCCGACGCGTGCGAGATCAGCGCGCTCGATGACGCCGCGCTCGAGCGCTGCAACGTCGTGATCGCGGCCACCGGCGACGACAAGGCCAACCTCGTGGTGTCGCTGCTGGCCAAGACCGAGTACGGCGTGCCGCGCGTCGTCGCGCGAATCAATCACCCCAACAACGAGTGGCTGTTTAACGAGTCGTGGGGCATCGACGTCGCCGTGTCCACGCCCCGGCTGCTGTCAGCCCTGGTCGAGGAGGCCGTCAGCGTTGGCGACCTGGTCCGGCTGATGACGTTCCGGCAGAGCGAGGCGAGCCTGGTCGAGCTCACCATGCCAGCCGACGCGCCGCTGGCTGGGCAGCGCGTCGGGAGCATCGAGTGGCCCACCGACACCGCCCTGGTAGCCATCCTGCGTGACGGCCGCGTCATCGTGCCGAGCTCCGACGACCCGCTGGAAGCCGGCGACGAGTTGCTGTTCGTCACCAGCCAGAACGTCGAGCGCGAGCTGGCGCGGCTGCTCGGCTGCACCAATTAGCGGCTCTCGAGCAGCTAGCGGGTCCCGAGCAGCTAGCGGGTCCCGGGCAGCTAGCGGGTCTCGGTAATCTCAGGCCCGCGCTCGAACGGGTCGAACGAAATACCGTCCTGGCCGGCTTGCTGGCCTTCGATCTGGCTTTCTAGCACCTCGCGTGCCTCGTCGGGAAGCCGGATGTCCAGCGGCTTGCGCTGCGGCTCGGCGTGGTCGCCGCGCACGACGACCACGTCGGAGAAGATGTCCTCCAGCGGCCGTGCCAGGTCGGCATCGGTGGCGGCCGGCCCGCTGATGAGGCCGCGCAGGAACCAGCGCGGGCCATCGGCACCGAGGAACCGCAGCGGTTGCGGCGGGACCGGGTAATCGCCTGCGCCCTGCGGGACGACAGTGGCGAACAACTCCGGTCCGAACGGCCCCTGCTGCTCGCGGCTCTGGCCGCCCGCCCTGTCAACTTCCTCGGCGATCTCCGGCAGTACCTCGTGCCACAGCCCCGCGCTGCGCGGCGCGGCGAACGGCTGGAGCTGAAGTCCGCTGTCGCCGCGAACGACGGCGATCGAGATGCCCTCCTCCTCTGACATGAAGACCTGTACGTCATAGCCCTCGCGCACCGGGACGAGCAGGCTGCCGAAGTCGATGCGGTCGATGGCGGGATACTCGCTCGCGCTGTCCCAGGGTCCGGCCGAGCGCAGCATGGCCGGGGTCGTCGGCGCGGAGTCGCGCAACCGGGTCCACGTGTCCGGATCGCCGAGGTCGTCGCGCCTTGGCCGGCCCGTCGCGGCCTCGTGCTCCGCCCCGTCTGCGTCCTCGCCCTCGCTGCCCGGCTCGTCCTCCACGCCAAGGGTCGCGGCATCTAGATCGGCGTAGGTGCCGTCATCGTCATCGTCGTACTCATCGGCCGGGTCCAGGCCCGCGTCGTAGTCCTCCTCGATCAGCTCGTCATCGGCCGGGAAGCCTGCATCGCCGGCCTCCAGCCCGGTCCCGTCCTCGCCATCGCGGCGGCGCCGTCGGAACACCCCGCACGCTCCTTATCTCCCGGCCTGGACTAGTGCCCGGCCGGAATCTCGTTGTCGCCAGACGGATCGCCGGTCATCGCGTGGCCCCCGGTAGAGCCGTGCCCGCCCTCGCCGCGCTGCGATCCCGGCAGAGTCGTCACCACCCGGAATACCGGGCGTTCCACCTTTTGAATCACAAGCTGGGCAATCCGGTCACCTCTTCGGAACTGGACCGGACGCTCGGCATCGGTGTTCAGCAGAATCACCTTGATCTCGCCACGGTACCCCGCGTCCACGGTGCCGGGCGCATTGACGACGGTCACGCCGTGCCGAGCGGCCAGGCCCGACCGAGGATGCACGAACGCGGCGTACCCATCTGGGAGCGCAATGCACACGCCAGTGCCGACTATGGCCCGCTGTCCGGGCTGGAGATCGACGTCCGCGGCCGCAAACAAGTCACTGCCCGCATCACCGGGATGGGCGCGCTGTGGCAGCGGCAGGTCGGGATCGAGCTGGGTGATCAGGACCTCGACGGCTCCGGGCTCAGTGCAAGCGCACGTCATGTGACCATCCTTCGCGCAGTCGGGGCCTGCCGGCCGCGGTCACCGTGACGGCTACTTGTCCGGCGGACCCTTCCGCAAGGCTGGCCAGGCGTAGGTAATCACGGCGGCGGTCGGCACGGCGATGATAGCGCCGGGGATCCCGGCAACGACCCCGCCAACACCAAGCACCAGGATGATCGCCAGCGGGTGCAGCTTGATGATCCGGCCCACCACCATCGGCTGCAGCAAGTGCCCCTCGATCTGGTTCTCGACCAGAAGCACGGCCAGCAGGATGACCGCGGCGAGCAAGCCCTTCGTGGCCAGCGCTATCAGGATGGCCAGGGCGCCCACCACCAGGATGCCGACGAGGGGGATGAAGGCCGCGATGAAGACCAGGATGATGAGCGGGACTAGCAGCGGCACCCCGAGTATCCACAGCGCCAGGCCCAGCAGCACCGCATGGATGCACGCCACCACGGTCGTGCCGCGCATGTAGTTCACCAGTGCCCGCCAGGCCTGGTCGCCCGCGTCAGCCATCCGCCGCTTCGCTTCGGGCGCCATCCCGTGGATAAGCCACTTCCAGATCGCGGCGCCATCCTTGAGTAGGAAGAACCCAATGAACAGGGCCAGGACCCCGCCGGCCAGGAACTCGGTCGCGTACTTGCCGCCGGTCAGCACGGTCCCAGCGACTACCGACTTGTGCTGGGAGATGTAGTTCAGCAGGTCGGACGTGTATTTGGACACGCTGGCAGACCTGAGATGGAACGGGGCACCGGCCAGCGAGCGCTGCAGGTGGTTCGCGGTCTTCTTGAGCTCGGCGAACAGGACCGGGTACTCGCTGCTGATCTGGTTAGCGAGCAGCGTGATGGCGCCGGCGATGACCACGAGGCCGAGCAGGAAGGTGCACCAAGTCGCCAGCAACGGCCCGAACCCGCGACGGCGCAGCCAGGCGGCGAGCGGCTGGAACAGCGCGGTCAGGAGCATCGCCGCAATGAACGGCAGGGTGACCAGCCGCAGGTAGGCGGCGAGCCGGAATACCAGGTAGATGACAAGGCCGGTCAGCAGCAGGCGCCAGGACCAGGCGGCCGTTGTCTGGAGCAGCGCTGGCACCCGCGCATCCGGGCTCTGCGGAGCTGTCTGACCGTCCTCGCCGCCGACCGCGCCGGCGCCGGCCTCGCTGGTGCCGGCGGCACCAGAGCCCGCGCTAGCAGAGCCCGCAGCATTAGAGCCCGCGGCATTAGACCCCGTCGGGCCAGGGCCTGCGGCACCAGACCCCGTGGGGCCAGAGCCCGCGTCCGCTGCCACCGCCGCCCTGGGGCCGGGGTCGACCGGAAGGTTGCCGGGATTGGCCGCCAGATCGGCGCGCGAGCCTAGCCTCCCGAGCCGGCGCAGTGCGGCGCGAAGTCGAGCCGACTGCTCAATCCCGGTCTCACTCCCGGTCCCAGGCTTCTCGCTGCCCGTGCCTTGCGGCGATCGCCCCGTCATGTAGTACATGTAACCAACTACCGTGGTGCCATGCACTTTTACCACGAGCGCCTGTTCGCGCCGCCCTTCTGGTGGGTGGTCGGGATGTTCAGCATGCTGACGTTCGGCGCCATCGTCTGGACGGGATTCGACCCCGCGATAACGGCCGCGGTCTTCGCGGCGCTGATCGTCATCACGGCCGCGTTCCTTCTCAACTGGGGGCGGGCCACCATCGATGTGGCCGACGGCGAGCTGCGAGTGGGGCCCGATGTGCTGCCGCTGGCAGAAGTCGGGGAGGTGCGGGCTCTGGATGAGGCGCAGGCGCGTGCCCTGCGCGGACCCCGGGCCGATCCGCTGGCCTACACGTTGATCAGGCCCTACCTGCGGTATGCGGTGTACGTCGAGGTCAGGGGGCGCGATGCCGCCCACCCGTACTGGCTGCTCGCCACCCGCCGGCCGGCTGAACTGGCGGCCGCAATCGAGACTTCACGCCCCGTAGTCAGCCCCGGCGGCGTGACCGTGACATGATCAAACGTCATTCGGGCACAGCCGGGGCCAGCGGACTACGGTCAGGCGAGCGGCGCGAAGCAAGGAGGACGGACCCATGGCAGACAAGCGGGCTAGCACGGGCAGCAAGGTAGTCACCGCGCTGGTCGGCGCGGGCGCCGCCTTCGTCGCGCGCAAGCTGCTCTTCTTCGGCTGGAAGAAGATCACCGGCAAGGAGCCGCCAGAGCACCCGGAGGACCCGCAGGTCTCCCTAGGCGAGGCGCTCATCTGGGGCGTCGTGCTCGGCGCTGGCGTGCACACCGCGCGGCTCCTGGCGACCAGGGCGACGATTCGCCACCAGCCAGGCTCTGAGCCGCCGGCTAAGTAGTAGCTCACCTCCACCCAGGTATCTGACCGAGCGTTCGGTATCGGCATCTCGCCGGACCTCGCGCTGGCGGCTGGGCGCACTCTCATCGAGTGCCAGTTCATGGCGGACTCGGAAACGAACGGGCACGAGCAGCCGAAGATCCGGGTAACACGCCCGGCTTAGCTGTCAGGGATACTTTTCTCCGCGTTCGCGGACCACACTGGTCACAGCGAGGCTGCCGGGGACACCGGTCCTGGAGGTGGGAGATGGCTGCAGAGTCCAGGGTGCTCGGGATGGTCCTGGCCGGCGGGGCGGGCAAGCGGCTCGCGCCGCTCACGGCCGACCGGGCCAAGCCGGCGGTCCCGTTCGGCGGCCTGTACCGCCTCGTCGACTTCGCGCTGTCCAATCTCGTCAACGCCGGCATGCGCCGCATCTGCGTGCTCACCCAGTACAAGAGCCACAGCCTGGACCGGCACATCACCACGACCTGGCGCCTGTCCAGCCTTCTCGGCAACTACGTGACGCCGGTGCCGGCGCAGCAGCGGCTCGGGCCGCACTGGTACACCGGCTCAGCCGACGCCATCTACCAGTCGCTGAACCTGATCTTCGACGACCAGCCGGACATCGTCGCGGTCTTCGGCGCCGATCACGTGTTCCGGATGGATCCGCAACAGATGATCGACCAGCACATCGCGAGCGGCGCCGGGGTCACGGTAGCGGCTATCCCGGTTCCCCTGGCCGAGGCGACCGCCTTCGGCGTCATCAGGGTGGCAGCCGACGGCCACAGCATCGAGGCCTTCCTGGAAAAGCCTGAGGATCCGCCCGCCATGCCCGGACAGCCGGAGATGGCGTTCGCCTCCATGGGCATCTACGTCTTCAGCACCAACGTGCTCGTCGACGCCTTGCGGGAGGACGCGGCGGACGACGGCAGCAGGCACGATATGGGCGGGGACATCGTGCCCATGCTTGTGCGGCAGCGCGCGGCGCACGTCTACGACTTCCTGGACAACGCCGTCCCTGGCACTGATCCGCGCGACGCCGGCTACTGGCGCGACGTCGGGACCCTGGACTCGTACTTCGACGCGCAGATGGACCTGTGCGCGGTGCATCCCGTCTTCAACCTGTACAACGATCGGTGGCCGATCCTGACGCACGTGCCGTCGCAGCCGCCGGCCAAGTTCGTGCACGACAGCGGCGACCGGGTCGGCCGGGCGATCAACAGCGTGGTCAGCAACGGGGTGATCGTGTCCGGCGGCCTGGTCCGCGACGCCGTGCTGTCGCCTGGCGTCCGGGTCAATAGCTGGGCCAGAGTCGAGCGCGCAGTCGTCCTGCACAACACCAGGATCGGGCGGCACGCTGTGATCGAGAACGCGATCATCGACAAAAACGTGGAGGTACCGGAAGGCGCCGTCATCGGCGTGGACAAGGCGCACGACCGGGCTCGGGGGTTCGTGGTCTCCGATGGCGGCATCACGGTGGTCGGCAAGGGACAGAAGGTGCCGCCGTGACCGGGCCCGCTGCGGCCGGCTCCGGTGCGGCCGGGCAGCCGCTGCGCGTCGCCATGCTGACCAGGGAATACCCGCCCGAGGTCTACGGCGGCGCGGGCGTGCACGTGGAGTACCTGGCCCGGTCGCTGGCCGACCTGGTCGACATCACGGTCCACTGCCAGGGCGCCGATCGGGCGGACGCGATCGCGCACCGGCCGTGGGATCACCTGGCCGCTGCCAGCTCCGCGCTGCAGGTCATCTCCACCGATCTGTCGATGACTGAGGCTGTCGGCGGGGCCGACGTGGTCCACTCCCACACCTGGTACGCCAATCTGGCCGGGCACCTGAGCTCGCTCCTGTACGGCGTCCCGCACGTGCTGACCGCGCACTCGCTCGAGCCGCTGCGGCCATGGAAGGCCGAGCAACTCGGCGGTGGTTATGCGCTGTCGAGCTGGTGCGAGCGAACGGCGATGCTGTCAGCTTCAGCCGTCATCGCAGTTTCCAACGGGATGGCCGCAGACATCCACGTTTCCTACCCCGAGGTACCAGCGAATCGCGTGCATGTGATTCACAACGGGATCGATGCGCAGCAATACAGTCCGGACTCGGCCCGGGACGTCCTCGACCGGTACGGCATCGATCCAGGCCGGCCCTCCGTCGTGTTCATCGGGCGCGTGACCAGGCAGAAGGGCCTGCCGGTGCTGCTGCGGGCCGCCGAGCAGATCGACCCGGCCGCGCAACTGGTGCTGTGCGCGGGCCAGGCGGACACCGCGGAACTCCAGGCGGAGGTCACCGGCCTGGTCGATCGCCTGCGGGCCAGCAGGTCCGGGGTGATCTGGCTGCCGGGCATGCTGGCCAAGCCCGAGGTGATCCAGATCCTGAGTCACGCCACGGTGTTCGTGTGCCCGTCGGAGTACGAGCCGCTTGGCATCGTCAACCTCGAGGCCATGGCCTGCGGCAGCGCCGTCGTCGCGTCGGCAGTCGGCGGCATCCCGGAGGTGGTCGCGGACGGGGAGACGGGCCTGCTCGTTCCCGTTGGCGACGAGGCCGCGCTCGCGAGCGCGATCGACGCGCTGATCCGCGATCCGGCTAGGGCGGCTGAGCTGGGCGCCCGCGGACGTCAGCGGGCGGTTGCCGAGTTCAGCTGGGACACGATCGCGGCCCAGACGGCACAGCTGTACGAGGAGCTGGCGCGGCGCTAGCGGGCTAGCTATCCCGCTGGCCTCCCCGGCACCCGCTCGGTATGCTGCCTTGAGATACATCTTGACTTAGGAGGACGCGCCCGTGCAGCCAGCAGAGCCACAGCCAGCGGAGTCGCAGCCAGCGGAGTCGCAGCCAGCCGAGTCGCAGCCAGCCGGACTGCCGGAAGCTGTGCCCGGCGAACCGGTGGTTCCTGCGCCGGCAGCCGCACCTGCCATCCGGGCAGGGGATCGGGAGCGGGACGCCGTCGTTCAGCGGCTTCAGGAGGCGTTTGCCGAGGGCCGGCTCGACGACAACGAGTTCGATCAGCGGACCCGAGCGGCGCTGACCGCTCGGCTGGACCGCGAGCTTGCCGTCCTGACTCACGACCTGCCGCCGGTGGGCGGCGGCGCGGCCCGGCCGGTCAGTCCGGCGACGACGGGCCGAAAGCCGGGCCGGTTCGCGATCGCGTACAAGAGCTCGATTCGCCGGGGCGGGCGCTGGCAGGTGCCCGAGCAGTTCCGGACCGTGGTCTACAAGGGCAGCGGGCAGATCGACTTGCGCGCGGCCGAGCTGACCGCGCCCGTGACAAGCCTGTACGCCATCGCGTACAAGTCGCGGATCGACGTGCTAGTGCCACTGGGCGTCCGCGTCGAACTGGAGGGGTTCGGCGTCAGCAAGGGCTGGTCGGCCGACGAGGACCTGGAGCGCCTGCTGCCCGCCGACGCGCCGGTCGTGCATGTCCGCGGCATCGGCTACAAGGGCACCATCGAGGTGAGCACCAAGCCGCAGGACTCGCAGCGGCCCGCTTTGCCGCTGTAACGGCATCGATCCCGCGAGCCGGCTGCCATGATCTTGTGGCTCAGGTGACCGAGCCGGCCGCTGCGCCGGTCACCCGGTCACCCCAGCGGGCGATCTCGCCCGCCAGGTCCAGCGGCCGGATCATGTCGCCAGAGGCCGTCTCCGCGGCCCAGTCCTCGGCGGGCACCCGCCACATGACTTCGAACTCGATGCCACTCGGATCCTTCGCGTACAGCGACTTCGACACCCGGTGGTCGCTCGCACCCACGAGCGCGTGCCGCGCGGTTAGGCGCTCGCGGACCTCCGCGAGCTCAGCGAGCGTGCCGACCTCCCAGGCCAGGTGATAGAGGCCGAGGTAGCTTCCGGCCGGCGGCTGACCGTCGGGCACCGCGAACAAGCCGAGGTCGTGATCATTGGCTGTGCCCTTGGCGCGCAGGAATGCGGCCCGGCCCGGTATCTCTAGCGCGATCTCGAAGCCCAGTGTGTCGGTGTAGAAGTCAACGCTCGAGGCGAGGTCGCGGACATAGAGGACGGCGTGGTTCAAGCGGCGTACTGCCATCGGAGGTCTCCCATTCAGCTCTGCCCGCCATAATGCCGAGCCAGGCCGGCTAATTCCCCGCGACGCGGGCGGCCGGGCGCGCTTCAGCGCTCAGCCCTGAGCCCTCAGCCCTAAGCCCTGAGCCCTCAGCCCTAAGCCGGGCCTGACGGGCACGACGGGCAGGACGGGCAGGCCGACCTCCTCGGCCCCGCTGAACCGATCGTTGATCGCCACGACCTGCCTGCCGCGGGCTGCAAGCAGCGACGCTGCGACCGCCGCCCGGTAACCGGCCTCGCAGTGCACCCAGATCTCGCCGGCAGGGATCTCGGCCAGCCGCCCGGCCAGCTCGTGCAGCGGGATGTGGATAGCTCCCTGGATGTGCGCGACCCGCCACTCCCCCAGACGCCGCACGTCGACCAGCACGAGTGAGCCACGGTCTGCGCGCTCAGCGAGCGCCGCGAAGTCAGCCGTCGGGAACTGTTCCAGCCGCTCCCCGGCGGCCCACACCGAGGACGGGCCCGAGGCGGCCGCCTCGATCTTGTCGACGCCGATGCGGCACAGGTCGCGCTGCGCGGCCGCTACCGCTTCTGGGGTGTCGCCGATCAGGGTGAGCGGCATCGCCCATGGGATCAGCCAGCCCAGGTACGTCGCCAGGCTGGTGCCCAGCTCGAAGTTGAGGGCGCCAGGCAGATGCCCGGCCGCGAACGCGATCCGCGAGCGCAGGTCCACGACCCATTCGCCGGCGTCGATCCGCCGGCGCAATTCAGCCGGATCAGCCGCCCGAGGTGCCGTCAGGTCCGGCTCCCCGGGCCCAGCAATGTTGGCCGGGCCCATGTGCGCGTAGTACGCCGGATAGGCGTCCAGGCCTGCGAGCAGCTGCGCGAGGTAGTCAGCTTCGCTACTCGTCAGGGCCGGATTGACGCGCTTTTCGTCGGCGAGCGTCGACGGCCCGCTGATGGTCGGCGTCGCCGAGCAAAAGCTGCCGAATCCGTGCGTGGGACAGACCGAGGCAGTCTCCGGCAGCTCCCCGGCCAGCCGATGAGCCGAGCCGAACTGCGCTCTGGTGAGGGCCAGCTTGTGCTCAGCGCCGAGCAGGTCGGTCCGTCCGGTCGACCCGTTCAGCAGCGAGCCACCGGTGAAAGCCGCCAGTACCTGGTCGCCATCACTGAGCGCGTAGGACAGGTGCGTGAAGGTGTGGCCGGGCGTGCCCATCACCTGGATCTGCATGTCCCCCACCTTGACCAGGTCGCCATCGGCCACCGGGGTCCGGTCGAACGACACACGGTCGGCGGCGTTGACGTGATACCGGGCCCCGGCTGCCCGAGCGAGGGCCAGGCCGCCGGTGACATAGTCATTGTGGATATGCGTCTCGAAGACATGCGTGATTGGAACGCCGCGCTCGGCCGCGACACGCTCGACCCGGTCGAAGTCCCGCTGCGCGTCGACCACGAGCGCCACGACGCCGTCCGTCGCGAGGTAGCCGCGGTCGCCGAGCTCGGGCGTGTCGATGGCGACTATCTCAATCATCTCTGCCAGACCCCTGCCCGCCCTATGCTGCCGCACACCCAGTGCCGTCAGCCCACGGCCGCGCGGCCCGTATAGACCCCACGGGGACGGATCGGGGTATTGCGGTCATATTCCTCGAGCGCATGCGCCAGCCAGCCGGCGGTGCGCCCGGTAGCAAAAATAGCTTCGCCAGCTCCGCGGATCATGCCGGCAACGCCGGCGAGCACGGCCAAGGCAAACTCGATGTTCGGCTCCGGGACTGCACGGCGCCGGGCCTCGTCCGTCACGGCAAGGGCAACCGCCAGTTGCGGCGAGGTCGGCGCATACGCGGCGACAAGCTCAAGCAGCAGGTTCGCCCGCGGGTCGCCGTCCTTGTAGACAAAGTGGCCGAACCCGGGCAAGCGCTCGCCGCGACGGAGCAGGTCACCCACGACTCGGGGCGCATCGGCAGCCGAGGTGGCCGAGCTGAGCATGAGTTCGGCACCGAGGGCTGCGCCGCCGTGCAGGGCGCCACCCATCGCGCCGAGACCAGTCGCGACGACCGCATAGGGATCGGCACGCATCGAAGCCGCGACCCTCGCCGCGAGCGTCGACGCGGCCATCTCGTGGTCGGCCAGCAGTACCAGGGCCGCGTTGAGCACGCGGACCAGGCCGGCGGGCACCGGTCCGGCGCAGAGCCTGGTCGCGAGCCGCGCTGCGATGGGTCCCGTCAGGCCCGTCTCATCGGGGCCCGCCGAGTCCGGGCCTGCCGTGCCCGGGCCTGCCGTGCCCGGGCCTGCCGTGTCCGGGGCTGCCGAACCCAGGCCCGCGGAAACCGGGGCCGCTTGGCGGCGGACCGGCAGCGCGCCGATCATGCCGGCGATGAGGGACTGACCAGCAGCCACGACCGCCGGCCGGTCCAGTTGCAGCCTGAACTGGTCGGTCGCCGCCAGCGCAGGCACGATCACCTGAAGCCGCTCCAGCGGCAAGGTCCCGGCAGGCAGGCCCGCCTGGGCGGCGCGCCCGGCGGCGAGCGCCGCGACGGTCGCCTGCCAGTCGCGCGCGCCGGCACCCGCCCGCCGTACACCCGCGTCCCCAGCCGCTCCCCCGTCGGGATCAGCACCGGCGCCGGTACCCGCACGGGGCTCCGGCAGGCTGCCGGTCCATAGCAGCGCCGCCACATCCTCGAAACTGCAGCGCAGCGCTAGGGCGGTGGCGTCATGACCGCGATAGCGCTGTGTCCTGGGAGTGATCTCGGTGATCTCTGACTCGATGACGAG
>DASXKI010000346.1:0-4021 GCA_036496945.1 Streptosporangiaceae bacterium
GCATGAAGAGCCATGTGCCGGCCGACACCCCGCCCGCACCGAAGCGCTGCACTCGAATGGCTTGCGGAATGCACTGAATCACCGTCAGCACGCAGCAAGCTGCGCCAAGCAGGGCGGTCGTGCTCACCTGGACAACGACGAAGCGGGCTGGCAGCCCGTCGCGAGTGTTGGCTGACTCGCGGCGGAGTTCGCGGGAATCGTCAGGATCCGTAGCGGAAGGTGGCCGTGCATCCGCCGTCGACGGTCACGATCGAACCGGTCATGAATGACGCCTCGTCCGATGCAAGGAAGGTCGCGACGCGGGCGACTTCCTGTGCCTGGGCCTGGCGACCGATGGGCTGCAAGGCAGCGTTCGCCTCCCGCCGCGCTTCGGCGGCGGCGCGCTCGGCCGGCGGGAGGGATGCTCGTCGGCCGCCCATGTCTGTGTCGATGTACCCGGGGCAGATGGCGTTGACGCGAAGACCGTCAGAGCTGTAGTCGACGGCTAGCTGCCGGGTCAGGTTGACGATGCCGCCCTTGGAGGCACAGTACGACGGCGCCAGCGGCGCGCCGATGATGCCGTAGGTGGAGGCGATGTTGACCATGGCGCTCCCCCGCCGCCGCAGCAGGTGAGGGATCGCCGCCCTGGCACACAGGAACGTCCCGCGCAGGTTGACGGCGATCGTCCGGTCCCAGACGTCGATATCGAGCTCATGAAGGCGAGACGACCCGCCGGAGATGCCGGCGTCGTTGACCAGCACGTCGAGCCGCCCGAAGTCGGCGACGACGCCGTCCACCAGGGCTGTAACCTGCTCGGCTTCGGCCACGTCGCATGACATGAAGGACGCCCTGCCGCCTGCGCTGAGGATCTCCTCAACTGTTCGCTGCCCGTCATCGAGGTTCGTGTCGCCGATCGCGACGGCCGCGCCAGCGGCCGCCATGTCCAGGGCGATGGCCCGCCCGATACCTGTGGCCCCGCCAGTCAGGAGCACCACTCGGTCGTTCAGGGAGGGCATGAGTCCCCGTCTCCTCGTCCTCTTGTGAACTCGTCGGTGTGGCTAGTACGGCACCTCAAAAATCCCAGCCTGGGAACCGTACAGGAACTACTCTCCGGTTATGCGATCAGCATCCTGAATTGACGGCACCTACGCCTCTCGACGCCGCGTACGGCCCCATCACCCACCCTTCCGCTATGACCACAACCTGCACGACGTGACCAAGAGGGCCAGACCGAAGGCTTCGGCTGACCAGCGGGCATACGCGAGAAAATCAGCTGCGGTCAGATGCTTGGCTCGGCCATCATGACGCTGATGGGCGCCGCCACGGGATTCATGGGTTGACCGGCGGCGACCCGTATTCGTTCACCGGGCCGATGCTCGCCTGGGCAGCGGCCAGGGCGACCGCCTGTGGCGTGCAGCCCGCTGGCGCGCTCGGCCCCGTTGAAGCCTTCGGGGCCGGCGACCTCGAGACTGCCTGCGCTAGCGCGGGATTCCATCGGCAACGCGCCGGCTCGGGTTGAGAACTCACCCATCACGGCGACAGCCGGTCGGCATACATGACAAACGGTGCGCAGAATTCTCGGGCGTCCGCGCGCCGCCCCTGACGCAGCCCGGCACCATCCCGTCGGCCCTCTTCCGTCGGCCGCGTGCGGAGCTACGCGCGGCGGAGGAGGCTGCGTTCCAGTACGACCGGCACGAACAGCTGGCGGTAGCCGTGCTCGTCGAACAGCACGGTGATTTGGTCGCCGTCATACCGCTGCACCGTGCCGTCGCCCCAGCGCTCGCTCACGACGCGTGCGCCCACAGCGAATGGGACTTCAGCGGGCGGATCCTCAGCGCGCCCCGCATCGTTGTCGCAGTTCCCGCAGGGACCGCGGTAGTCCTGTCCGAAATAGGTCAGCAAAAACGAACGACGGCACCCGGTGTGATCGGCGTAGCGGCGCATCATGGCCAACCGCGTCCGCTCCACCTCGTCCCCGCGTTCCGTCTGCGCCTCCGAGGCCTCCACCGCCGCCGCCACGGTCATCGTCTCGGTCCAGCGGACGTCGCCGTCCGCCTGCCAGGCCGCCGCGCCCAGATCTGCCAGCCGGGCCAGCGCGGCCGTCTGCTGCCGCGCGCCGGGCCAGGCCGGCTGCCCGGCGGCGAGCGCGGTCGCGGCCCGCGCGACCGCCGGGCCGGAGATCCCTCGCGAGGTCAGGTACCGCGCGGTCTCGAAATCCTCCCAGCGGTAGAGCAGCCGCACGTGCGACGGCCGCTCGTCCCGGCCTGCACGTCCGATCTCCTGGTAGTAGGCGTCTAGCGACGGCGGCGGGTCGGCGTGCAGCACCCAGCGGACATCCGGTTTGTCGATCCCCATGCCGAACGCGACCGTCGCCGCGATGATTCGGGCCGTACCGTCGAGGAACGCGGTCATCGCCTGGCGCCGCTCGCGCCCGGACAGCCCGGCGTGATACAGCACCACCCGTTCACCGGCCGACGCCAGCGCATCGTGGGCCGCCTGGGCGCTGGCGTGGGTCGCGGCGTAGACAATCCCCGGCCCGGCGAACTCCCGCGCGGCGCGGACCAGCTCGCGATCCTTTTCGGGAATCGTCATCACGTGGTGCGCCGACAAATGGATGTGCGGTCGGTCGAAGTCGCCGATCACGACCACCGGATCGTCCAGGCCGAGCCGCGCGATGATGTCCTGCCGAACCGGCGGCGCGGCTGTTGCGGTCAGGGCAACGCGGACCGGCGCGCCAAGCGACTTGGCCTGCGCCGCCAGCAGCAGGTAATCGGGGCGGAAATCGCGGCCCCACTGGCTGATCAGGTGCGCCTCGTCCACGGCGAACAGCCCCGGACTTGCCCGGCGCAGCGTGTCCCTGGTCTCGCCGTTGGCCAGCTGCTCTGGCGCGAGGAACACGAACGTATCCGAATCGCACGAGGCCAGCAGCGCCGCGGCACGCGCGCCAGCCGCCTGCTGCGAGTTCAAGACGATCGCCCGCAGCCCTGCTGCCTGCAGGTGGGCCAGCTGATCATCCTGCAGCGCGATCAGCGGTGACACGACCACGGTCGGCCCCGCCCGCAGCATCCCCGCCAGCTCGTAGATGGCGGACTTACCGGCCCCCGTCGGCAGCACGGCCAGCACATCACGGCCATCGGCCAGCGCCTGCACCGCGGCCAACTGCCCAGGACGGAGCTGCTGGAAGCCCAGACGCTCCCGCGCCAAGTCCTCAATCACGGCCATGCCGTACCGAGCGCGAGGAAGGCGCACAACTGAGACGTGAACACTGCTGCCGCGTCCGTAGCCTGCGCCGAGCCGTCAGCCACGCCAACCAGCGTACGGATTCATGGGAATCGGCGTCGCGACGGTATCGCTGAAGCTGCGGGCGGATGTGGGCGGCCGTGGCGTGCAGGTCCAGCAGGGCTCGCGGGTTCAACTGGCTCCCACCACGCTCGTATTGGACCGCCTCGATGGCCAGCATCGTGGCGAGCACGACTGCGGCGTCATCCTCGTCGCTGATGTCCACGGTGACCGTCTGCGTTGGCCGCGCATGATCAGCGAGATGGCCGTGACACAGTAGCCCTCACCAGGCCGTCGCCTGGCCGCGGACGGTGACCTGGAATCCGCCCCTGCGGCGCCTTATTGTGGCGATCTCCTCGCCGCCAGCCACACTGATCGACAGCTTGGTGGCGAACCCCGGAATGGCGGGCAGCGGGATGCAACTGCGTTCCCTTCCTGACGGGCCGACGGACTCACACCCCGGCAACTCAGATAGATAAGCCGCACCTGGCGGCTGCGTGTCGCCTCCGCCACTCCATGCAGGACAAGGTTGCTCAGCCGACGACCAACCGGACGCGCGCCAGGTCACGCAACGGAGCGACGGATTTGCAGAATAGCGCGCGTCCCGCGGCCGCTAGGGCGATCGGCAGGCGGCGTCGGCTAGGATTCAGGAATGGTCAAAACGGTATATATAAGGCCCATAGTCGAGGCGGAGCTCGACCTGCTCGCGCTGCTCTTTCAGGACGCGGATGAGGCCTCGGAATACGGGTTCTTCGGCTACGGC
>DASXKI010000347.1:0-7989 GCA_036496945.1 Streptosporangiaceae bacterium
CCATGGACCTGCTCGATCGTCTCCTTGAACGCGGCGACGACCTCGTCCCGGTGCTCGGCCAGCGGCACGATGGTGGCGACTACGACGACGGACATGAGCTCTCCTACTCATCAGGCAGCGTCCCGCTCAGCGCGGGCGCGAAGTCATGGTAAGTCCAGGCGACGTCGGGCCGGGCTGGCGTTGTGCACGCAATGGGACGGCAGCAGCACCCTGGCATCAGGGGCCGGAACGAGGCCGAGTTCGCGCGCCGCCATCTCCAGCAGGCAGGCGATGGTCGCAATGGCCCTTTCTTGGTTAGCCTGCTGCCGCAGGTTCGGCCTCGAGCGGCAGGACCGAGTGCGCGGGCGCGGCCGGGTTGATGATGAGGACGTCGCTGCGAGTGAGCCGCAGCAGCTCGCGGCTCGAGCTGCCATCCACGAGTCCGGGCAGCCCGCCATGGGTCGGCGCGCCTATGACGACCGTGCTCGCTCCCGCGCCGTTGGCGTACTCGGCGATCATGCGGCCCGCGGCCCCGTGGTCGGTGGCGTGCAGCAGGATCTGGCCTTCGGCCGGGACCCGATGCGCGGCGAGCCGATCGAGGTGGCGGCTCACCACAGCCCTGGCGTCGTCCAGGTCCTCGCCGTCCACGGCTACGTCGCCGCCGACCGCGGCCTCCCGGGCGTGCACGACGTGCACGACCCGGCCACTCTCGGCCGCCATCCTGGCGGCGGCCTCGGCCACCATGCCGGCGATCGGCGAGTCGTCCACCGCGGCCACGATGATGCCCGGCCTCTGGCCGCGGTCGGCACTGATAGCGCCTGGCACAGCCACGACCCGCTCGACCGGAACGGCTGCGGTCCCGTGCGCCGACACCTCCTCGGCCTGCACCCGCTCCGCGTCGGCCAGCAGGTGATGCACGGTCGTCAGGATCACGATGCCGAGCGCCACGGCCCCTGCGGCGATGAAGAAGGGGACGTGGATGTTCAAGGCGAGGACCAGGCGGCCGGCCGCGTACGGGGCGAGGCCGCCGCCGATGAAGCGGACGAAGCTATAGGCGGCCGAGGCGACGGGACGTTCGACCGGCGCGATCGTCATGACTGCCTGGGTGGTGACCGTGTTGTTGACGCCGATGAAGATGCCCGAGGCGATGACGGCAGGGATGAGGACGGCGCGATCCGTGGTCCAGAGGGCGATGACCAGGATGATGATGGCGAACGCGGCCAGGTTGGCGTACATCGTCCGGGCGATGCCGAACCGCGCCTGCAGCCGCGGCGCACCGAACACAGCGAAGACCGCGACCAGGATGCCCCAGCCGGTGAATACCAGGCCTAGTTTGATCGGGCTCAGGTTCATCGGGAACGGCGCGTAGCCGAGCACGGTGAAGAAGCCCCAGTTGTAGCACAGCGCGGTCAGCGACAGCGTCAGCAGCCCGCGATGGCGTAGCGCCCGCAGCGGTGCGGACAGCGACGTTTTCTTCGCTGGCAGCGGCATGGGCTTGACCAGGGTAATGGTGGCGATCAGCGCGATTGCCATCAGCGCGGCGACGCCGAAGAACGGGCCGCGCCAGCTGATCTCTCCCAGCACTCCGCCGAGCAGGGGGCCCATGGCGATGCCGAGCCCGAGCGCCGTCTCGTACAGCACGATGGCCCCAGTGAACCCGCCGCTGGCTGATGCGACGATGACCGCGAGCGAGGTCGCGATGAACAGCGCGTTCCCGATGCCCCAGCCGGCCCGGAAGCCGATGATGCCGCTGATCGAGGGCGCCGCCCCGGCCAGCGCGCTGAAGACGACGATGATCACGAGGCCGAGGATCAGCGTGCGCTTGGCGCCGAGGCGGCTGGATACCCAGTTGGTGATGAGCATCGCCACGGCGGTGACGACCATGTAGCTGGTGAACAGCAGCGTGACCTCGCTTGGCGAGGCATGCAGCTGGTGGGAGATCGACGGCAGGATCGGGTCCACCAGCCCGATCCCCATGAACGAGACCACGCACGCGAACGCGACCGCGAAGACCGCTTTCGGCTGCCGGAAGGGGCTCACAGCAGTCCCGCTCATCTACGCACCTGTTTTCTCCGGGGGGTGGGGGTTGTCTAGCGCTGTCCGGCGCCGGCCAGTGAGCCGTCGCGCTCGGCACTGGCCAGCGCGTTGATGGCCGGGAGCGCGGCGGCGAGAGCGTCCTGATCGGCCTGGCTGAGCCTGGTGAGCAGAGCGGATAGCCGCTCGGCCCTGGCGGCGCGCCGACGGGTTATGAGTTCGCGGCCCGCATCAGTAATTTGCACATTCACGGCGCGGCCATCGGCAGGGTCGGCGGACCTGATCGCCAGGCCCGCCTCCTCCAGGCGCCCTACAAGCTGCGTCATGGCCGGCTGCGTCACGCCCTCGCTTGAGGCGAGCGCGGTCAGTCGGCACGGTCCCGATCGGTCGAGCGTCGCCAGCGTGGCTGCGGTCGTCAGTGACAGGCCAGGCGGGCTGAACCACCGGATGATGACCACCAGGCGCTCAAGGCCGGCGGCCACCTCCGCGGCTTGCGGATGAGCTGACTCGCTCGACACAGTGCTCCTCGTCACCATCTCCATAATGCGCTTATATTACTTGCTTATGTTAATGAGTGCCAACTCGCCCGAGCCCGCTGGCGGGCTGGTCCTAGCACACGGTGAGTGCTAGCCGAAGGTCGGTGGCTAGCCGAAGGTCCGTGCTAGCTGAACGTCTGCGCTAGCCGACGGTCGGTGCTAGCCGAAACTGAGTGCGCCGCCGTCCAGCACGAGGGGCTGCGCGTTGACATAGCTCGACTCCGCCGACAGCAGCCAGATCGTCGCGTAGGCCACTTCCCAAGCGGTCGCCTGTCGGCCGAACGGCAGGCGCCGGGCCGTCCTGGCTGGGTTGCGGCTGGATGCCTCGCGGCCGAGCGGGGTGTCGACCAGGCTCGGCACGACGAGATTCGCCCGGATGAAGCTGGCCATCCCCTCCCGGGCCGTCTGGCGGCAGATGCCAAGCAGCGCGGCCTTGGACGAGTCGTATGCCGGAATGCCCGTCGCGGCACGCAGGCTCGCCGCCGAGCTGACGAACACGATGGCCGAGCCCGGGTCGAGGACCGGCAGCGCCGCAGCCGCGATCAGGAAGTGCGCACGCGTGTTGACGGCGAAGGTTTCGTCCCACTGTTCGGCCGTCGTGCCAGCCATGCCACGGCCTAGCCCGATGCCCACGTTGAGTACCAGGCCGTCCAGTCCGCCGAGCGCCGCGACGGAGTCCGTCACCAGCTGCGCGCAGGCGAGCGGATCGGCGACGTCGGCAATCTGCACCTCGGCGATCGCGCCCTCGGCCCGGACGAGCCGGGCCGTCTCTTCGGCTGCACTCCGATCGCGGTCGGCGCAGACGACGGCGGCACCTTCCCTGGCGGCCAGGACCGAGATGGCGCGCCCGTTCCCCATGGGCGCGTCGGGATCGGTAGACGGCCTTGTCCCGGCGCCGACGACCAGGACGCGCCTGCCGGTCAGCCGGCCGCGACCGGGGGACGCGCCCGTCGCCTCGGGTGGCAGGTACGCGTCGTCGGCCGCGGCCGTCACTCGCCGTCTCCCGCCGCGGCCGGCCACATCGGCTGGGCACCCGCCGGGATCTGCACGGCGAAGGCGTTCAGCAGGTACGAGATCAGCGTGTAGTAGCCGCACAGCGACACCAGCTCGACCATGCCAGCCTCGCCGAGCAATTCGCGGGCTGCGTCGTAGCTGGCCTGGCTGACCTGGCCAGCGTCGGTCAGCTCATGCGCGACCGCATAGACGGTGCGCTCATCGTCAGCGGCGAACGGCGGCTCCTCGCCTCGGCCGATAGCACCTACCACGGCGTCGGGCACGCCATGCTCGCGCGCCATCCGCGCGTGCGCCCACCACTCGAACTCCGCCTTCCAGCGCGCGCCCACCGTGATGATGGCGACCTCGGTGAGCCGTCGCTCGATCGACGTGCCGAAGCGCACGACGGCGCCCAGCGAGGCGAGCCGCCGGCCGACGTCTGGCGCGTGCACGAAGGCGTTGAACGGTCCGACGAGGGCGCCGTCGTCGCCGACGAGCTGATCGCCCCTGGTACCAACGATCTTGTCCCACACATCCTGGCCAGCAGGATCAAGCTGATCACGGCGCAGATCACTAAGGCGGCTCATAGCAGGACAATAGTGTCGCTGTGCCGGATGGACCAGAGGCCATCGGCCGGCGGACGACTCGTCGTTATGGCTGCCAGTGAGCAGATCCTGGACCCAGATCTTCGCGCGGATCATCGGCACGCGCAGATTCTGCTCGCGACGGGCGGCTCTGGCGATTTTCCTCGGTCGCTGCTGGTAACGCCACCGGGCCCATGGCGAGCCCGGTCGGCCGAGGCGAATGGCGCCGACGAAGAACAACGGGGGCACGAACAGGCCGAGCAGCGCCGTCCAGATCTTGCCCTTGAGCAGCGTGATCGCAGCCAGCACGAAAAGCACCACCACGAGCACGATGATCGTGGTGGTCGCGCCGGGGCTGCCGGGAACCCGGTGGTAGTCGGCCACGCTCTCGACCCCGATCGGGCTGACCCCGATCAGCAGCAGCGCGGTCACTCCCATGGCGATGAACACCGCGTCGACGGAGATCCGGCCCTCGTTGGTCCAGTACACGTCCCGCAAGTGCAGGATGAGCGCGAACTCGTCGAGCACCAAGGCTGTGCCTAGCCCGAACAGTGCGGCCGGAACCGCTCGCCACGCGAGCGAGTGCACAGACGCGGCGAGCTCGGCGACACCGCCGACGCCCATGAACACCACGCCGAAGACCATGTGGTGGATGTGCACCGTGCCAGTGCGAAAGTTGCCGGGCCACCATCGGACCTGCGCGCGAACGAGCCGTACCGACAGGCGAATGCAGATGAAGCCTGCCACGAATGCGACGAAGAAGCAGAACAACGGGAGCCGGCCGGTCTGCACGACCTGCGCCTGGAACCAGCCGGACATGGCCACCCCCTAGCGGCTCCCCGTCACGATGTCTTGCCTACAAGATCGAGGACGACCTTGCCAAAGGCATCGCCGGACTCCAGCCGGGCGAACGCGGCCGCCGCTTGCTCGAACGGGTAGACCGAGTCGATAACCGGCTTGATGCCACGGGCGGCCATGAGCTCGGCTAGAGCGGACAGCTCATCGCGGGTGCCCATGGTCGCGCCGAGCAGCTCAAGCTGGAGGAAGAACACCCGCCGCAGGTCGATCTCGGCCAGGTGCCCGCCGGTGCTGCCGCAGATGACGATACGGCCGCCGGGGACTGTGCTCTTCAGCGAGTGGTCGATTGTCGGCGTGCCCACTGTCTCGATCACGACATTGACCCGCTCGGGCAGCCGTGCGCCGGGTTCGACGGCCGTCGCGCCGAGCGCGGCGATCTGCTCCCGCTTGGCTGCGCTCCGGCTGGTGGCGTAGACCCGGGCGCCGAGCGCCTGCGCGAGCACCACGGCGGCCGTGGCGACGCCCCCGCCCGCGCCCTGCACGAGCACCGCGTTCCCGGCCTGGACCTGGCCCTTGCGCACCAGCATCTTGTAGGCGGTCAGCCAAGCGGTCGGCAGGCAGGCCGCTTCGACGAAGGTCATCGATTCAGGCTTGGGTACGAGGTTGCGGGCCGGCACCCAGACCACGTCGGCGAAGGTGCCGGGGTGCAGCTCAGACAGCAGGGTCCGCTTCGGATCGAGCGTCTCGTCGCCGCCGGACGGGTCGCCGATGACCGCGGACACGATGACCTCGGCTCCATCCGGCCCGACGCCGGCCGCGTCGCAGCCGAGGACCATGGGCAGCTGGCTATCCGCCAGGCCGACGCCGCGCAGCGACCACAGGTCGTGGTGGTTCAGCGCGCTCGCGCGCACCTCGACGCGGACCCAGTCGTCGGCGGGCTGCGGCGGCTCCTCGATCGTGCCGACAGCCAGCGCACTCAGCGGCCGCTGCGGATCGGTCGCGGCGGCATAAGCGGCCCGGATAGTGCTCACATGCTCTCCCTTGTTAGTCGGCCAGGACGCGCAGGTTCGGCAGATCGTAGGGCCGCGGCCCCTCAGCCCCGGCTCGTAGGGCCGGGGCCCCTCAGCCCCGGCTTGTCTCGAACTGGCCAGGCGTGCGACCCGCGCCGGGCGGCCCAGCGAACGCCTGAGCGATGGTCAGCCAGTGCTCCGCGGCCGGTCCGCGCGCGGTGACGGCGGTGTCGGCCCGGTGCCGCCGCTGGGTCACCAGCAAGCAGAAGTCGAGCGCGGGGCCGGTGACCTGGTCGGCCGCCTCGGCCGGTCCCCAGGTCCATAGCTCGCCCGACGGGGCGACGAGCTCCACTCTAACCGGCTCGGCCGGCCGCGGCATGCCGCGCGCGATGTAGCTGAACGTGCGGGCGCCGACGCCGATGTGCGCGACGTGCCGCAGCCGGTGCGTGGGTTCGCGCTGGGCGCCCACGGTGTCCGCTATGTCCTGGCCGTGCGCCCAGGTCTCCATCAGCCGCGCGGTGAGCGCGGACGCAACGCTCATGGGCGGCCCGAACCACGGCACCCGCGCGGCGGGATCCAGGCGCGCGAAGACCGACAGCAGCGTGCCGCGGGCGCGGCCGAACCAGTCGCGCAACTCCGCGGGGGTCAGCTGCCGGTGCTGTGCCACGATCACATCCGGGTTCACGCCAACGTCGGCGTTCATCCGGGCTAGCTCGGCGAAGGCGTCAGGGTCGGTCGCCGACGTGACGGCGACCTCGTCGAAGTAGGCGAGGTGACTGACCTGATCGGCGATGGTCCAGCCGGGGGCAGGTGTCGGCAGCCGCCAGTCGACGTCGGCTAGCGGATCAAGGATCGCCCGCAGCGCCAGAGTCTCGGCGGCCACATCCTCGACGAGGGCACCAAGATCAGCTGGCATCGCCCCTGCGCCTCCGTCTCCCCGATGAGCGGCAATCCTGCCGCCACGGTACCGCCCCGGCCGACCGAGACCGCGATCACCACGGCTCAGCAGGAGACCTTCATGACGCCGACTGTCCCGGCTGAGAGCTGAGGTTCGACTGGTTCGCGTCCCTGGAGTGACCGCCGCTGCGGCTCGTCGCCGCCACGCCGGGTGTGGTGAACCACTCCCGCCCGAATAGCAGTCCGTACACAGGCACGGGCAGGGCGACCATCACTCGGGCTAGCCGTGCCGTGCGGCCCCCGGCCCGCAGCAGCGAGCGATGTGCGGCGAGCGCGGCCTGCTTCTGCCGCGCGTACCGGCCCACGGCGACCCGGTGGGTGATCGACATCCGCGGGGTGTACGCGACACGGATCTCCTCCTGCTTGTACCTGACCACGAGCCGCAGCAGGCGAAGCGGGTCAGACAGCACGGTGACCAGTTCGCGTGGCAGCGTAGCCTCCAGGACGCGGATGCCGGTCAGCTCCGCAGCGACGGCGCCGACCTCGTGCACCTTGAGGTGGTCACGATGGCCATAGCCGCCGCGCGGGTCATAGCTCAGCAGGAGATCGGCGCCCTCGTCGCGGATCAGGTTGGCCAGCCTCCCCGCGGCCTCCCCGATGTCCGCGCGGGCGAACCGCTTGCGATCGGGCGGGTCGGGGTACAGCAGCGGCCCGTGGCCGCTGTCGGCGTAGCCCAGATGCACGACCCTGGCTGCGCCCAGCGCCGACGCGCTCGCCCGCAGCTCATCCAGGCGAGTCTGGCCATCCGGGCGGTCCGCCGGTCCCATGACCCCGTCGGTGGCGACGACGATTATCACGCGGTGACCCTCGGCTGCCAGTCGAGCTAGCGTGCCGCCCGTCAGCAGCACCTCATCGTCGGGATGGGCATGAAAGGCAATGACCGTCGCCATGCTGGCAGCCTCCCACCTACGCTGTCGCTTCGGCATCTCGCAGTGATGACGCGCTCAGGCGACCTGTCCCACCGATGAGATATGCGGACGGGGCACTAGCAGCGGGCGCACAACCTGGCGCACCTGCACGCTGTTCATGAATCCTTCGGCGCCGGGCCGAAGTGGACCTTCTCCCCAGAACGCGGAGCGGGCTACCTTTCGGTTTGGG
>DASXKI010000348.1:0-2917 GCA_036496945.1 Streptosporangiaceae bacterium
ATCGCCCCGGCGCCGAGCACCGCGAACCTCACGGCTCGGGCCGCTGCTGCGCGACGAACTCGGCCACCCGCCGCCGCTGGACCTTGCCGGTCGGAGTGCGCGGTATCTCCGCCAGCACGTCGATCCTGGACGGTACCTTGAAGGGCGCAAGGCTCTCCCGGCAATGGTCGACCAGGTCCTTGATCGGCGCATCGGCCACGAGAGTGACCGCCGCGGCGACGAGCTCGCCGTACTTCGCGTCTGCTATGCCGAAGCAGACCGCGTCAGCCACCGCAGGATGTGACATGAGCACATGCTCAATCTCGGCGGGGGCGATGTTCTCGCCGCCCCGGATGATCATCTCCTTCAGCCGTCCCTCCAGGAACAGATAACCGTCTCGCAGCACGCCACGGTCGCCGGTGCGGAACCAGTCGCCGAAGAATGCCTCGGCTGTGGCAGCGGGATTGTTCACGTAGCCGGGCATCACGCCGGGACCGCGGATCACAACTTCGCCGACGCTGCCCCTGGGCAGCAAGGTCCCGCCCGGGTCAGCAATGCCGACCTCGGTACCGGTAGGCACCCCGACCGAGCCGGCCAGCCTGGCGGCTGGCGGCAGCGGGTTGGACGTCATCTGGTGGCTCGCTTCGGTCATGCCGTACGCCTCCAGCATGGGCGCCCGGTAGGCGCGCTCGGCTCTGTCCAGCAGCGCGGGTGACAGCGCTGAGCTGCAGGACCGAACGAACCGCAGCGTATCCGGCGAGCCCGCGCCGTCAGCCTTGTCGAGGATCATCTGATGCAATGTAGGACCTGCTGACAGCCAGGTGGCTCCGTGCTCCCGAGCCTGCACCCAGAAGCGCTGCGGAGTGAAACGGCGCGGAGTGATGACCGCGCCGCCTGCTCCTAGCGCCGCGAAAGTCGACGCCACCAGGCCATGAATGTGAAACAGCGGCATCACGCAGAACGAGACGTCTGATGCCCCGAGCTCGTAGTGAGCGGCAATCGTGCGGGCCGAGGCCATCAGGTTCCGCTGGCGCAGCGGTACCTGCTTTGGCCGGCTGGTAGTGCCGCTGGTGTGCAGGACGAAGGCCACGTCGTCAGGGCTGCCCTGCTCGAGGGAACGCGACAGCCCGGCCGTAGCGCCGCCGGAAGTGAGCAGTTCCGGCGGCCCGTCCTCGGCCGCCTGGACCGCGAGCAGCGTCGTGCCCGCGGCGCCGGCCGCGGCTCTAGCCGCGGCTGCGCCGCTGGCTGGAATCAGCATCAGCCTGGGAGCGATGTCGGCTAGGAAGAACCCGAACTCGCTTTCGGTGTAGGCCGGATTCAGCGGAGCCGCGGCGGCACCAAGCGCGGTGATAGCCAGCAGGAGCAGCACGATGTCGGGGCCGTTGGGCAGCGCGAGCGCGACGCGATCGCCACGCCGGACGCCCAGGCCGGCCAGCCGCTGGGCAAGTGTCTCCACCCTCGTGGCTAGTTGCGCATAGGTCAGAACCTGACCAGTGTCGGGCACGATCAGCGCCGGGCGGGTGGCGTCGTCGTGCTCCAGGAGTGCGGTGAGCGGCTCAGCGCCCATCGCGCCAGCGCTCATGCCACAGCTGGTCGGGTGAGCTCCGCCGTCGGTCATAGGTCGCCCTTCACCTCACGGGGAATCCACTGCGTTGTCCGCTTGACCCTAGTCTGCCTGAGCACGACGCCCCCGTCACTCTCGGATCAGGTACCCGCCGCTTGGGCCGGCTGAGCGTTCGTCCTAAGTTGCGGGTTGTGGCGACGAACGATATTCGCGTGCCGGAAGCACTGCCGACGGTCATCAGCGTGCGCGGGGCTCGGCAGAACAATCTCCAGAATGTCGACATTGACGTCCCGCTGTGGCGGACGGTCGCCGTGGTCGGCGTCTCCGGTTCGGGCAAGACGTCGCTGGCCATCGGCACGCTGTACGCCGAAGGCATGGAGCGCTTCCTGGAAAGCCTGAGCACCTACAGCCGCCGGCGCCTGACCCAGGCGCGGCGGCCGGACGTGGATCAGATCGAGCACCTGCCGCCGGCTCTTGCCTTGCGGCAGCGCCCGCCTATACCTGGCCCTCGTAGCACCGTGGGCACCATGTCCGAGGTGCTCAATGTGCTGCGCCTGATGATGTCGCGACTGGGCTCGCACCTGTGCCCGAACGGCCATCGGGTCGGGCCGTCGGTCGCCGCGCTCACCGAGGAGATTGTCTGCCCGGTGTGCGGCGCACGGTTCGAGCACCCGAGCGCCGAGTCCTTTGCCTTCAACTCCTATGGGGCGTGCCCGGCATGCCACGGCCTGGGCGTGCGGTCGGAGGTGGACGAGAGCACCCTGGTCCCCGATCCGGCCAAGACGATCGAGGCAGGCGCGGTGCTGCCGTGGAACTCAGGCGGCCGGCGGTTGTCGATGTATGCCGCCGGCCAGGTGGGAGTCCGGCTCGACGTGCCGTACAACTCGCTGACCGACGACGAGCGCGACATCGTGCTGCATGGCGCCCCGGTCCGGCGGGACGTGACGCTCGAGGGCCGGGACGGACGGACCGTGCAGCTGTCGGTCAACTACGACAACGCCGTTGCCGCCGTGGAACGGTCGCTGCGCAGTGACAACGAGAACACGCGGCGCCTGGTGCAGCGTTTCGTCATCACCCGCGTCTGCTCGGTGTGCCACGGCACCCGGCTGCGGCCTGAGGCGCTGACCTCGCAGCTCGGTGGCCGCAACATCGCGGAGATCAGTGCGCTGAGCCTGGCTGAGCTGCGCGGCTTCGCGGAAACCCTGCCCGCCGGGCTGCCCGCCGAGATCAGCCGGATGACGACGGGGCTGCTCGCCGAACTGGCGTCCAGGCTCACGCCGCTGCTCGACGTCGGGCTCAGCTACCTTGCCCTCGACCGGGCCGGCGCGTCGCTGTCGACCGGCGAACGGCAGCGGATCGAACTCACCTCGACGG
>DASXKI010000349.1:0-9244 GCA_036496945.1 Streptosporangiaceae bacterium
TGCTCGGGCACCGGTGTCGCGGGTAGCGGGCGTCACACGCCGTGCACCGCGCGCGGCTCTGGCTGCGCATCCACGGACAGATCCTCCCAGATCCGCTCTGGCCAGATCGCAGCGAGGCTAGCTCCGGGCCGGGAGCGACAGCCGCGTCCCGGCCCGGGCCAGCCCATTCGCCGCCTACCCCCCAGTCGCACGGCGTCGGGCCCCTGGGAGGTGTTCGCCGCGGCGCCGGTTCCGGTTCATGATCAAACAGATCTTTCCGGAGCGAGCCACCTTGGCATCCGGATCACGCAGTGCCAGGGATCCCCGACCGCGGCCGGCGCTCGGTCACACGTTGAAGCGGAACTCCACGACGTCGCCGTCGCGCATCACGTAGTCGCGGCCCTCGATGCGGACCTTCCCCGCGGCCCGAGCGGCGGCCAGCGAGCCCGCCGCGATCAGGTCATCGTAGGAGACCACCTCGGCCTTGATGAAGCCACGCTGGAAATCGCTGTGAATGACGCCCGCGGCCTCGGGTGCGGTCGCACCGGCCCGGATCGTCCAGGCCCGGGCTTCCTTGGGCCCGGCGGTCAG
Organism: Streptosporangiaceae bacterium; assembly: GCA_036496945.1. GTDB lineage: Bacteria > Actinomycetota > Actinomycetes > Streptosporangiales > Streptosporangiaceae > JAJYUU01. The sequence goes on from DASXKI010000349.1 coordinate 571, forward strand.
GAAGGTGGACAGTCCGAGCGCGGCGAAACCCGCCCTGGCCAGCTGGGCCAGGCCGGGCTCGCCGAGGCCAAGTTCGGCCAGCAGTTCGGCCGCCTCATCTTCGGGCAGCTCCACCAGCTCGGCCTCGGTCTTGGCGTCCAGGAAGATGGCCTCGGCCGGGGCGACGAGATCGCCTAGCTGCTTGCGCAGGGCCTCGTCGCCCAGTTCCGCCTCGTCGACATTGAACACGTACAGGAACGGCTTGGCCGTCAGCAGCTGCAGCTCGCGCAGGTCGGCCAGGTCCAGGCCGGCCGGCGCGGCCGCCGAGGACAGGGGCCTGCCCTCATCCAGCAGTTGCTCAGCCGTCACCGCGGCCTGGGCCACCCGCAGCCGTTCGGCATCTTTGGAGAATTTGGTCTCCTTGGTCAGCCGGGGAATCGCCTTCTCCAGGGTCTGCAGGTCCGCCAGCATCAGCTCGGTGGCGATCGTCTCGATATCGCGTTCCGGCGACACATCGCCGTCCACGTGACTCACGTCGGGATCTGTGAAGACGCGCACGACCTGACAGATCGCATCGGTCTCGCGGATATGCGACAGGAACTGGTTGCCAAGACCCTGGCCCGCCGACGCACCCCGGACTAGCCCGGCAATGTCCACGAACCGCACGGTGGCCGGCACGATCTTGGCCGAGTCGAAGAGCTCAGCGAGCGCGTCAAGACGCGGATCGGGAATGCCGACAATACCGACGTTTGGCTCGATCGTCGCGAACGGGTAATTAGACGCCAGGGCGTTTGCCCGTGTCAGCGCATTAAAGAGGGTGGATTTACCGACGTTGGGCAGGCCGACGATCCCGATAGACAGGCTCACTCGCGGAATTCTATTCCGGACCGGGAACGGGGCCGTCCACGCATCCGCCGCCCGCCCCTCAAGCGGGGTGCTCGATGCGCACGGGGCGGCGGATCCACGAGCTACCGGGCGCGGCCGGGCGTGTCGGACCTCAAAACTGTCGTGACCGGCTGCAAGCATGCTGGACATGAACACGATTTCGCTGCTCATCGGGCTCTTGCTGGGAGCCGCCCTCGGCGCTGTCATCGGTTACCTGCTGGCCCGCGGGCGCCTGGCGACCCTCGCCGCCGAGCTGACTGGCCAGGCCAGCACAGCCGACGAGCGGGCCCGGTCAGCCGACGAGCGGGCCGATTTGATCGAGCGCGCCGCGCGAGAGCGGGCTGACCTGATCGACGGCCAGCTCGCCGAGCGATTCCAGGCGCTGTCGACGCAGGCGCTCGACCGCAGCACCAAGACCTTCCTGGAGATCGCGGAAGGCAGGCTCAGTGCCGCGAACGCCAGGGCCGCTGGCGATCTGGACAACAGGAAGGCCGCAGTCGAGCAGATGGTGCAGCCGCTGCGCGACACTCTGGCCCGGGTCGAGAGCCAGCTACGCGAGACCGAGTCAGCCAGGCAGTCATCGCACGCCGCGCTGACGGAGCAGGTGGCGATCGCCAGGCAGAGCTCAGACCAGCTGCGGACGCAAACGCAGTCGCTGGTGACCGCCCTGCGCAGGCCCGAGGCTCGGGGCCGGTGGGGCGAGATGCAGCTGCGCCGAGTCGTCGAGCTAGCCGGCATGAGCAACAAGTGCGACTTCGACGAGCAGGTCGGCGTCTCGACGGTCGACGGAGCCCTGCGCCCGGACATGGTGATCAGGCTCGCCGGCGGCAAAAACATCGTCGTCGACTCCAAGGTCTCACTCGCCGCATACCTGGAGGCGGCCGAGGCAACCGACGAGAGCGTGCGCGAGGCCCGGCTAACCGCGCACGCCCGGCATCTGCGTGAGCACGTCGACCGGCTGGCGGCCAAGGCGTACTGGACGGCAGTGAGCCCGTCGCCGGAGTTCGTTGTCCTGTTCATCCCCGGCGAGGCGTTCCTTGCGCCCGCGCTGGAGCACGACACAGGGCTCCTGGAGTACGCGATGACGCGCAAGGTGCACATCGCCACGCCGACGACGCTGGTGACGATGCTGCGTACGGCGCAGTACGCGTGGCAGCAGGCAGCGCTGTCCGACAACGCCCGGGCCGTGTTCGAGCTCGGCCGTGAGCTCTACGAGCGCCTCAGCGGGCTCGGCAAGAACATCGACGGCCTCGGCAAGGCGCTGACCAATGCGGTCTCCAGTTACAACAGGACCGTCGGCTCGCTAGAGAGCCGCGTGCTGGTCAGCGCCCGCAAACTCAACGAGCTCGGCGTTGTCGACGCCGAGCTCGAACAGCCCATGCCGGTCGAGGACACAGTCCGGGCGCTGTCCGCGCCCGATCTTGTCGTGGAGGCGGGGCCCGAGCTGGTGGTGCCGACAGGACCGGCACGTGACCCGGCCACGCAGGCGCAGCTGTTCGGCAGCAGCCGGGCCATCAGCGCGGCGGGTTAAGGGCTGATCGGCATGCAAGAGCAGACCATGAGGAGCGACGACCGCTCGCGTAGCGGCGACAGCCAGCGAGGAGCCGACGGCCAGCGCAGCGCCGCCACGTTCCGGTCTCATGTCACGATTCGCGGTGCGCTGCTCGGCATGTTCGCGATCTGCCTGCTGGCCTGCCTGATTGCGGCCTGGCGGCACGCTGACATCGTGGCCGGACTCGGATTCGTCGTCGGGGGCATCCTCGCGCCGGTCTACGCGCGGCGGGACGCGCTGCTGCACATCGTGATCTCCGCACCGGTCATCTTCCTGCTGGCGGAAATCGTCGCGCAGCTGGTCGCCGCGAAGGGCGGCGCTGGCCACGGCTCGGCGCTCGCGGTGCTGGAAGGGACCTTCCTGACGCTGGCCGACGTCGCGCCCTGGCTGCTCGCGGGCACAGCGATCTGCGTTGGCGTTGCCATGGTCCAGGGGTTGCCCGAGTGCGTCCGCACGCTACGTGCCGGCCTGCGGGGTGAAGTCCGGACGTCGAGCCCGCGACGAGGGTAGCCGTCGCTCTTGGCTTGTCAGTCGCAGGCTTAGCCCTCGGCGGGCTTGCGGAGCTCGCGCGGCAGGCCGAACACCATCCGCTCATGGACGGCCTCGACTTCCTCAACGTCGGCGAAGCCGCTGTCAGCGAGCCGGCCGAGCACCCCGGCCACCAGGTCCTCCGGAACCGAGGCACCGCTGGTGACGCCGACCGTGCTCACGTCGTCTAGCCACGACTCCTCGATGCCGGACGCGTCGTCCACCAGGTAGGCGGCGCGCGCGCCAGCATCCCGCGCGACTTCGACGAGCCGGACCGAGTTCGAGGAATTCCGCGAGCCGACGACGATCACGACGTCGGAGTCGACGGCGATCTGCTTGACCGCGAGCTGCCGGTTCTGGGTGGCGTAGCAGATGTCGTCGCTGGGCGGATCCAGCAGCAACGGGAACCGCTTGCGCAGCGCGGACACGGTCTCGGTCGTCTCGTCGACCGAGAGCGTGGTCTGGGAGAGCCAGGCAACCTTCGCCGGATCACGAACCTCGACCGAATCGCTGCCCGCGGGCCCGTCGACCAGGTGAATGTGCGCTGGCGCCTCGCCGGTCGTGCCGACGACTTCCTCGTGGCCCTCATGGCCGATCAGCAGGATGTCGTAGTCCTGGGCGGCGAACCGGCGGGCCTCGTTGTGGACCTTCGTCACCAGCGGGCAGGTCGCGTCGATGGTGCGCAGGTGCCTGTCCTTGGCTTCCTCCCTGACCTCCGGAGAAACGCCATGGGCGGAGAAGACCACCACCGCTCCCTCGGGGACGGCCTCAGTCTCCTCCACGAAGATCGCGCCGCGGTCCTCGAGGGCCCGGACAACATGAGTGTTATGGACGATTTGCTTGCGGACGTAGACCGGCGCGCCGAAGCGCTCGAGGGCCACCTCCACGGTCTGCACTGCCCGGTCGACGCCCGCGCAGTAGCCACGGGGCTTGGCGAGGAGCACACGGCGGGACTGAGCTGGCATGCCACCCAGTCTAGATGATCATCAATGGGGCTGATCCAGGCACCGCAATCTGAGCCGCCGGCCCGCTAGCAGTACTGATCACGATCGGGCCAGATATTGGCGCTCCAGCCTTGCGGCAGCCCGGCGCCCGGCGACAATGATCCCAGGACGATGCTTGTCCTGTACCGGTTGGCCTCCCGTTGCTGAGCGCGGATGGAGCCAGGCAACGGTGGCGGTAAGACGGTGGCGGTAAGGGAGAACGATCAGTCATGGGTATCCCGCAGGTTCCCGAGCAGATCAGGCGAGCGCCGACGATGGCACTTCGCGCTGTATTCGCCGGGATCGGCCGGATATTGATGTCCGCGGATAGGCCAGCATCCGTCGGCCCAGTGCAGTCCGCCGACACAATGCAGTCCGCCGACACAATGCAGTCCGCCGACACAGTGCAGCCAGCCACGAGCGACAGCCTGGAGCGCGAGCTGGGAGCACGGCCGCATGAGGGATCCGCCTCTGCTTCGCCTGCTCCGCCGAGCTCGCGATGGCGGTCACTGGATCAGACCGGCAACGTACGGCTGCTATCCGCCGCAGACTTGGCGGAGGATGATCCTCCGACGGCAGTAGCCGAGCCCGAGATCGCCGGCACGACCGCCACCGAGCCGGCCCTGCCGCTGGCTAACTACGACTCGCTCTCGCTGGCCTCGATCCGGGCTCGGCTACGCGGGCTGGATGTGCCGCAGCTGAAAGTGCTGCTGGACCACGAGGCCCGCAACGCCGAGCGGCCGGAAGTGCTCGGCATGTTCGAGCGGCGCATCGAGAAGCTCGAGTCCGGCGGGTGAGCGTCGCTAGCCGGAGACGGGTGCGTCAGTGCCGCTAGAGACATCGGAGCAGGCGCCTGTCCCGGTCCGCACGGTCACGCGGCTAGTGGGCGAGTGGATCGGGCGCCTGGGCAAGATCTGGGTCGAGGGTCAGATTGCCGAGCTCACCCGGCGCGGGGGCACGGTCTTCATCACGCTGCGCGACCCAGTCGCCGCAGTGTCCGTACGGGTGATCTGCGCCAGTACGGTTCTGGACGCCACTCCCCCGGCGCCAGAGGTCGGGGCGCGCGTGATCATCTGGGCCAAGCCGGAGTTCAACGCCGCCAGGGGCTCGTTCGCGCTGACTGCCCTCCAGTTCAAGGCTGTCGGGATCGGCGAGCTCTTGGCCCGGCTGGAGCGGCTGCGCACGGCGCTCGCGGCCGAGGGCTTGTTTGCCACCGAGCGCAAGCGCCGGCTGCCGTTCCTGCCGGGGTCCATCGGCCTGATCTGCGGGCGCGACTCAGCGGCCGAGCGCGATGTCCTGCGTAACGCCGCCAGGCGCTGGCCCGCGGTCAAGTTCCGCGTGCAGCAGGTGGCGGTCCAGGGTCCGCGTGCCAGCGAGGAGATCATCGACGCGCTGCAGCGGCTCGACGCCGACAAGGCGGTGGACGTCATCATCATCGCCCGCGGTGGCGGCTCGGTGGAGGACCTGCTGCCGTTCTCCGATGAGGACCTGGTCCGGGCGGTCGCGGGCTGCGTGACGCCCGTGATCAGTGCTATCGGGCACGAGCAGGATGTGCCGCTGCTGGACCTGGTCGCGGACGTTCGTGCCTCGACGCCGACCGATGCAGCCAGACGCGCGGTGCCCGACGTGGCGGAGCAACTGGAGCTGATCGGCCAGCTCCGCGGGCGAGCGCGCAGGTCGCTGGCCGGCCGGCTCGACCGGGAATCCTCCTGGCTGAGCGCGATCACATCTCGCCCGGCGATGGCCAGTCCGCTGCTCGAGATGGACCGGCGGCAGGAGCAGGTCCTCGCCCTGGCCGAGCGCGCCCGCCTCGCGATCGCGGCCGGCCTGGACCGGGCCGGCGACGATCTGGTGCACATCAGGGCCCGCCTGGTCGCCCTGTCGCCCGCCGCGACCTTGCGTCGCGGCTACTCGATCGTCCAGCAGGCTGACGCCACCGTCGTGCTGTCCGCGGACCAGGTGACGGACGGCGAGATCCTGACGGTCCGGTTCGCCGCCGATCAGCTGACCGTGACGGCGGCCACCGGCCAGGTCACCGCTCAGTAGCGCCGCCCCGTGTCACGTGCTGGCTAGCTGTGGGGGCCGTCCAGCCGCCAGCTGACCGACGACCACGGGTACTTGCGGTACCAGCAGCTGCCAAGGTGGGCAAGGTGACCCGGTGGCGTGCGAAGCGCCGGGCAGCGAGCACGAGGGTGACTGGCGCTGACGGGGACCGCGGACAGCAGCGCGGCCGGCTGACGGCGGCGGCGGCCGACGGGCCGGACGTTGCAGGGTGCGCTCAGGGATGCGGCACATGGCCGCCGTACGCCGGGATGCTCATGGCTGTTCATGTTGTCCCCTTCGCCGACTGCCGGCAGAGCGGCCCCGCACTGCCAGGTTGATCGACGCGTCGAGCTAGCGCGTTACGCGCGCACTAGGCTGGCGATCGTGGCAGCGGCAACCGGCGGTTCCCGCAAGAGCGAGCGACCGCCCTATGAGCAGGCGCGCGACGAGCTAACCGAGCTGGTCAAGCGCCTGGAGGCAGGCGGACTCACCCTGGAGCAATCCCTCCAGCTCTGGGAACGGGGTGAAGAGCTCGCCGGCATCTGCGAAGACTGGCTCGAGGGAGCTAAGGCGCGGCTCGCGTCTGCGCTGTCTCAGCACGACCAGCACGAGCAGACCCAGCACGAAAAGGCTCAGCACGAAAAGGCACAGCGGGCGCCCGGCGCCCCATTCTGAACTCGGCGCGCCTTCCGAACTCGGCGCCCGCGCCAGCGGGCCCGCGCCCGGCCCCGTTCCCTTTCCTAAGACGGTGTCACGCGTAGCCGGGACAGCACCTCGAGCACGCCGTCGGCAAGCTGCCTGGCCCGGACCGCGTCCGGGGCGAGCGAGACCTCGGCAACGGCCAGCATCATGGCGCCGGTCATCACGATCGCGGCCGCCTCGTCCAGCGGCTCGCCGCTGCGGGCGAAGAACTCCGTGTTGCGGCTGACCCAGTCCGACAGGCGCTGCCGCCACAGCACCTCAAAGCCCGGCGGGCCGTCCCCGCGCGCGAACATGCCGACAAGGTCGCGCTGCTCGATGGCGACGTCGAGGTATCCCCGAGCGCCGGCTAGCAGCAGCCGCATGGGATCGGTGACGCCGCTATCGCGGCACTCCCGGACGGCCTTGCGGGTGCGCACGTCGTGCTCGTTGTGAAGTTCCTCGAACAGCGCCAGGTACAGATCCGCCTTGCCGGAGAAATGGTGGTAAAGGCTGCCTACGCTCGCGCCCGCGAGTCCGACGATGTCCGTCACGCCAGCTTCGGCATACCCCTCAAGCATGAAGACCTGGCGCGCCGCCGCCAGTAGCACCGCACGAGTCGACGAGCCGCGGTCGGCGGGTCGGCCCGTGGCCACCTGGTCAGTTGTCATTCGCTCCGGCGTTCTCAGGCAGTCCGATGCAGGGCAGCAAGCCGACTGGCGAGCCTGCTACATAGGATTCCACCACGGGCCGCTGACAGGGAAGGTGCGTTGGCAATGAGCGACGACCAGGCAGCTGCGCTGCCCGGAGTACCAACCGGCGTCGCAGGCGCGCCCGGCATAGCCGATCCGTTCAGCGCGGCCGGAGGCGAGGCCAGCGTGGCGATGCCGGAGCCGGGCAGGCACGCGCCCGACCGCAACCTGGCGATGGAGCTGGCCAGGGTTACCGAGGCCGGCGCGATGGCCTCGGCGCGCTGGGTGGGCCGGGGCGACAAGAACGGCGCCGATGGCGCCGCCGTCAACGCTATGCGGCAGCTGATCAACACCGTCTCGATGAACGGCATCGTGGTCATCGGCGAGGGCGAGAAGGATGCCGCGCCGATGCTCTACAACGGCGAGCAGGTCGGCGACGGTACCGGAGCGCTGTGCGACGTGGCGGTCGACCCCATCGACGGGACGCGGCTGACGGCCAATGGCATGCCCAACGCGATCTCCGTCCTTGCGGTCAGCGCTCGCGGCTCGATGTACGACCCGTCTGCGGTCTACTACATGTCCAAGCTGGTCACCGGCGCCGCGGCCGCGAGCGCCGTCGACATCGACGCGCCGCCTGCCGTGAACGTCGCGGCGGTGGCGAGAGCCAAGAACTGCTCCTCAGCCGACGTGACCGTGGTGATCCTGGACCGGCCCCGGCACGCCAAGCTGATCGCCGAGGTCCGCGCGGCCGGCGCCCGGATCAAGTTGCTGACCGACGGTGATGTCGCCGGGGCGATCATGGCAGCACGCGAGGGCACTGGGGTCGACCTGCTGCTGGGGATCGGCGGCACGCCCGAGGGCATCATCGCCGCGTGTGCCATCAAGTGCCTGGGCGGCGTGATCCTGGGCAAGCTCGCGCCGCGCGACGACGCCGAGCGCGCCAAGGCGCTGGACGCCGGTCATGACCTGAGCCGGGTGCTGAGCACCGATGACCTGGTGACCTCCGACGACGCGTTCTTCGCTGCCACCGGGATCACCGATGGCGAGTTGCTCGCCGGGGTCCGGTACAAGTCCGGCGGCGCCACAACGCACTCGCTGGTGATGCGCGCCCGGTCCGGCACCGTCCGCAACATCTACGCCGAGCATCAGCTGTGGAAGCTCAGCGCTTACAGTTCGGTCGACTTCCAGGCCGGCTAGCTCCCGCGACCTAGCTGCCGCGACCTAGCTTCCGCGACGCAGGCCGCCGAGCCGACGTGGCCGCTTGGGCGACGTGACCTTGATGGTCCCGCCGATGCCAACCGCGCGCACCTCGACGACCGGCTGCGGCGTGCCGG
>DASXKI010000350.1:0-12089 GCA_036496945.1 Streptosporangiaceae bacterium
TGTTCAAGGGCACCACGCTGCGCAGCATGCTGCTGGAGGCCTACGGATTCTGGCAGCTCGGCGAGATCGCCCTGATCGCAGCCATCGCGTCCTTCATCGGCGCGGTCCTGATGCTGATACTGTCCATCCTCGGCTACGTCCATCTGCGGCGCACGGCGCCCGAAGCAGAGATCCTGCCGAAGGTCGCCACCCGGGTGCAAGTGAACGCATGAGCTGACGCAGCCCGGAAGCACGCAACCCGGCCAGCACCTGCCTCCCGCCCGCGTAACGCGAGCGGGAGGCAGTTTCGTTGTCTTCCCCGCGGCTGGCGGTTCAGGACCAACGTCCCGCCTGCTGGTGACCGTCCGCACTGCCGGGGCCGGCCGGGTCGGGACATGCTCTGGTTGCGCTCTTCTAGCGCGCTAGCTTCCAGCACACTAATTTCAGTCTCCCAAGGAGTTAGACAGATGAGCCCATACACACTGGCGGATGCTGCCTCGGGCCTTAACTTGAATCATCCCGGTACGTACCTGAGCTGGTCGTTCATTGACATCTCGCTGGCCAACCTGATCGTGATCGGCGTGATGGTGGTGATCTTCGGACTCGCGCTGCTGGTGCCGTTCCCGTCCCGGCATGCCGCCACCCAGCTGGCTCCCGGCACCGGCACAATGGCCGGGGCCACCGATACCGAAGGGCCAGCCGGCGGCGTGCCGGCGGTGGATGACCCGGATGCCAGCATGTGGACAGCGCGGGTCCGCCGCCGGGCGTTGCGGCTCCTGCCGCCCGGCAAGCTGCTGCCCGACCGGCAGCCGGCCTATGTTGCCTCCTGGATCTACACCTTTGGCGTCGCGACGCTTGCTGCCCTGGGCCTGGCGATCGCTTCCGGCTTCGCTCTCGCCCTTGGCGGCCCGGACTGGTACCACTACAACTCGGTCGGCCACTTCTTCAACAGCATCCACCTGTGGAGCGTCGAGCTGTTCATGGCCTTCCTGGTCATCCACCTGTGGGGCAAGTTCTGGATGGCGGCCTGGCGTGGCCGGCGGGCCATGACCTGGATCACCGGCGTCATCGCGTTCGGGGCCTCGGTCGTGGAGTGCTTCACCGGCTACCTGTCGCAGTCGAACTTCGACTCGCAGTGGATCTCGACCAACGGCAAGGACGCGTTCAACGCCACCGGTATCGGTGCCTTCTTCAACGTCATGAACTTCGGCCAGATGCTGATGTGGCACATCGTGCTGATCCCGATCGTCCTGGTCGCGATCGTCGGCGCGCACGTGCTGATGGTCCGCGTCCGCGGTGTGGCGCACCCGCTGCCCGCGCGACCGACGCTCCGGCGTAGCCGCGCGGATCGCAAGGCGGCCGCCGCCGCTGACGCGGCGCCCTGGCGTGGCCCCACCCGCCGGTACGACATCCTCAAGGAAGGCACGATCGCGCTCACGATTGCGACCGCCCTGGTCCTGCTCATGGCCGGCCTGCTGTCCTCGCCAGACGTGCCGTCCGTCACCATCAAGACCTGGGCAACCGTCGACCAGATCGGCTTCGTCAACACGGCGGCGACCGAGCTGGACGGCAGCGCGCTGGCCGCGTCCTACGGACCGCCGTACAACAACGGAACCGCAGGTGTGCAGCAGGTTGGTCCGGTCAACTGGCAGAAGGTGGCCGGCATCACGCAGCCGATCAACGCCGCCAAGCTGTTCGTCCTCGACCCGCTAGCGGTCCAGGCCAAGTCCAGCCCGGCCGTTGCCGCCGCGCTGGCCACCTACACCAGCGCCCCGGCGAGCCAGCAGCTGAAGTGGGCCACCGCGTACGACAAAGCCACAGCCCCGGGCGCCAAGAAGGTGCCGTTCAACGGTGGGAACCTGAACGTGCCGGCAGCTGGCCCGGTGCCCGCGATGATGGCTGGCGAACTGGCGATGGGCAGGAGCGGGGCGCTGGACGCCGACCTGCTGGCGCAGCGTCAGTTCTACGGCACGGACTTCACCAAGCCGCTGCTCTTCATCGCCGACGGCGGTTACTACGCTACGCAGGCCTCTAACATGCACCTCACTGGCGACCAGTGGGGCGTCATGAACGAGACCGGCAGCTACCCGGGCCAGCCATGGCTCTGGCTCTACCAGATGTGGTACCACGTCGCACCATTCAGCAACTCCGCGAACGTCGACATCTGGGCGGTCTACCTGACGGGCTTTGGCACCATCCTGCTGCTGCTCGTCCCGTTCATTCCGGGCCTGCGCGACATCCCCCGGCTGATTCCCATCCACCGGCTGATCTGGCGCGGCAACGGGGACCAGCCGACTACCCCGACAGCGAGCCCCGCCGCACACGCGGAACCGAGCGCCCAGGAGCAGGCCAAGGAGGTCACACCCTGATGAGCTGGTGCTCGAGCTGGCGGCTGGCTGACGGCCACATCGCCATGGTGTCCCTTGCGACTTCGCTCGCCGCATCCCAGTGGGCCACCGGATCTGAGCCGTTTGGCAGGTGATGCCGGGACCAAGGTCCTGCATTGGCGCAGGTGGCCGCGACTATGGTGGATTGACATGGCGGGGACGGCCCCGTTCCCGGTATTGGCGTCTTTTCAGACCGCGCGAGGGGCGACAGGGATGACGGACGGTCCGCAAGGCAAGGCAGGCATCAAGGTGTTCCTGCTTGACGACCACGAGATTGTCCGGCGCGGGGTCAGGGACATGCTCGAAGCCGAGCCTGACATCACCGTCATCGGCGAGGCGGGAACGGCCGAGTCAGCCCTGGCCCGGATCCCGGCGCTGCGACCGGACGTCGCGGTGCTGGACGTGCGACTGCCCGACGGCAACGGCGTGACCGTGTGCCGCGAGATCAGGTCGCGCCTGCCGGAGACCGCCTGCCTGATGCTCACCTCGTTCGGCGACGACGAGGCGCTGTTCGACGCGATCATGGCCGGCGCGGCCGGGTACGTGCTCAAGCAGATCCGCGGCACCGACCTGGTAGGTGCCGTGCGGACAGTCGCGTCCGGCCAGTCAATGCTGGACCCGGAGGCGGCCAGCAAGGTGCTGGCCAGGATGCGCGACCAGGCGATCAAGAAAGACCCGCTGGCCGGCCTGACCCCGCAGGAGCGCAAGATCCTCGAGCTCATCGGCGAGGGCCTGACCAACAGGCAGATCGGCGAGCGGATGTATCTGGCAGAAAAGACCGTGAAGAACTACATCTCAGCGCTGTTCGCCAAGCTGGGCATGGAGCGGCGGACCCAGGCAGCCGCATACGCGTCGCGCATCTTCGACCAGGCGGGACCTTAAGTTGTGCGTCCCGGCGACCAGAATTGAAGCAACCCAGCTCACCTTTGGGCCGTGGACCGCGCCCCTCCGGCCAGCGGGACGCGCCACTGCAGCTCGGTGCCGCCGCCGCTAGCTGGCCCGATTCGGAACGAGCCACCGAGGCTGATGGCGCGCTCGTCCAGGTTGGCCAGCCCGCTGCGACGGCCAGTGTCCTTCATGCCCGATCCGTTATCGCGGACCGTGAGCGATAGCTCGGCGGCCGCCCGCACCTGGACCTCGACCTTGCTGGCGCCCGAGTGCCGTGCTGCGTTCGACAGGGCTTCGCGCAGGACGCCGAGCAGGTGCTCGCTGACATCGTCGGGTACGGCGTCGTCCAGCCGGGCGTCCAGCTGGAGCGTCGGCGGGAAGCCGAGTATCCCCGTCGCCTCGTCGGCCACCTGCAGAATCCGGGCGCGCAGGGCAGGAGGCTTCGCTTCCGGCCGGGTCTGCAGCGCGAAGATTGAAGACCTGATCTCCCTGATCGTCTCGTCCAGGGCGTCCACGGCGACACTGACCCGGCCAGCCACTTCCGGCGAGGCGATCAGCGAGACGGTGCCCTGGAGCGACATGCCCGTCGCGTAGAGCCGCTGAATCACCAGGTCATGTAGGTCGCGCGCGATCCTGTCCCGGTCTTCGAACACGGCGACGCGCTCGGCCTGACGGCGGTGCTCGGCCAGCTCCAGTGCGATGCCGGCCTGGCTTGCAAACGTGACCAGCATGTCGGCCGCGGCCGGCGCCAGCGGCATGGCCCCAGGGTGGCGGCCTGCCGTCAGCACGCCGCGGACGGTACCCGAGGTGCCGAGCGGGACCAGGATCGCCGGGCCCAGCTTCATGTGCTCCCGGGCGACCGGGGCAATCCGGGCATCGAGGCTGAAGTTATCCACGCTCAACAGCTCACCGGTAGCCAGCACCTGGCCGGACGCCGAGCCGCTCACGGGCAGCACCAGGCCGAGCGCCTCGGCGGCGCCGACCCCGGCTGCGTGCTCGATCTGGAGCAGCGTTCCGTCCCCAGCCGGCAGCGCAAGCACGACCAGGTCGGCACCGGACATCTCCAGCGCCTTGGCAGTAATCAGCGCCAGTGCATCGCTGGCATCCGCGCGGGTCAGCAGTGCCCTCGTGACCTCCGCGCTCGCGCTCAGCCATCGCTGCTGACGGCGCGCCTCGTCGTACAGCCGGGCGTTGTCGATCGCCACGCCGGCCGCGGCAGCCAGAGCCACGAGGACGGCCTCGTCCTCCTCGTCGAACTGGCCGCCGCCGTGCTTCTCGGTCAGGTACAGGTTCCCGTACACCTCGTCCCGGATCCGGATGGGCACGCCCAGGAACGAGGTCATCGGCGGATGACCCGCCGGGAAGCCCGAGGATAGATCGTGCTTGCTGAGATCGGCGATCCGCAGCGGCTTCGGGTCAGTGATGAGGGCGCCGAGCAGGCCCCGCCCCTCCGGCCAGTGGTGGATCCCCTCGATCTCCGCCTCGGTCAGCCCGACCGGGATGAACTCGGCGAGCCGCTCGCCATCCCCGATGACCCCCATGGCGCCGTAACGCGCATCGACGAGTGTGAGAGCTGACTCGACGATCCCGCGCAGCACGACCTCGAGGTCGAGATTCGCGCCAACCGCCACGACCGCCTCGAACAGGGCATTAACCCGGTCCCGGGTCGCGAGTACTGCCTCGAACCTGACCTGAAGCTCGGCCAGCAGGTCGTCGAGGCGCAAGGCGGGGAGCAGCGATCGAGGCTTCCCGGTGACCACTGTGGCTCCCCTGTTTGATGGCCCGGAACCCTGAAAGGATACTTCGAGAGCACAAAACCGACCACGCGGGCGCGTGCGCATCGTATCGGTCGGTGGCGGACTTGGCAGTGTCGAAAGACCCGCGCAGGGCCGTGCCGCAGGACCAGGGAGGCCTGGACATGACATCGCAGAGCGTAGCGGCGGCATACGCGCCGTTTGTCGCCTCGTTGCTGGCGGGCGGATTCACCGATCCCACCGACGGCGGCTGGGCAGCGGAGGTCGTCGCAGCGCACGTGGCCAAGAACAACGACCTGATCGCCGCGACGGCAGAGCAGGTCGCGGAGGGAGCCGAGGTTTCCTACGACAACGCGAGCACCATCGACGAAGCGGAACTGGCGGCCTACGCCGCCAGCGTCGGCGGCCTGGCTGGGCTAGCTGCTGAGATCGAGCGGTCGGCGGCACGGCTTGAGGCTGCGCGCGATGCTCTCGGCGCCATGGCCAGCGCTCCGGTGCACGTCATTATCCGCGATGGCGGCGAGATCGTGCAGGACGGCCCGATTCCGATCGGAGCCTTCATCGAGGGGAACGCGACCTTTCACCTGCGCCTGCACCACGAGCAGATCAAGGCGCTGGAGCCAGCCTGGGCGCCCGACGCTCCGCCGGCCGAGTTCGACACCTACCAGCTGATCCTCCTGGTCCGGGCGCCAGACCGGGCCGAGATCGACGACGAGGCCAGCGAGGCGCTGGGGCTTCAGCATCTCGGCCACTTCCGGAAGATGCACGCCGCCGGCTACCTGAAGATCGCCGGGCCGATCGAGGGAGACGATGAGATCGCGGGCATCTGCCTGTACCAGGCCGGCTCCCTGGAACGAGCCCGCCGGCTCGCCGAGGATGACCCCGCGGTCCGCGCCGGGCGCTTTACCGTGAGGGCGATGGCCTGGTACACCCAGCAGGGCGGCCTGGCCTGGGGTAGGGACCTGTACGAGGGCATGCAGCCAGCCGAGCCAGAGCGCGATCTCAATAGCTGACGGCAGGCTCAAACAGTTCGACCACGTTGCCCGCGGGGTCTTCGATCAGGATCTGCTTTCCGCCGGGACCGGTGATGATCTGATTGCGGAAGCTCACGCCGTCAGCGCGCAGCCGGGCGACCTCGGCTGCGATGTCGGGCACGATGAAGTGGATGCGGTTCCAGCCGCCGGGCTCCGGCTTGCGGCCGTCGGGCATCGGCCGGCCTGCCGAGCTTTGCGGCCCGGCCAGCAGCAGCCGCAGGCTGCCGCGGGTCACGTCGGCGAACGCGGGCGCCGCGCTGAAACGCAGCGTGAAGCCGAGGTGGGTGGTGTAGAAGTCGATGGCTGCCTGCACGTCATCGACCATGTAGCGGACGTTGACCATGTCTTCTGGGCTGCTCATTCATGCCTCCTGGACGGATGCGGGCGCGCGTGCCGCCCCGATCGCCGCGAGCCAGAACCCGATCCGGGTCTCCAGTTCGGCCGCCATCTGCTCGAACGCTGGATAGGTGTCCTGGTCGCTGCCGCCGGCGGCGGCCGGGTCGGGGATGCTCCAGTGGAGGTAACCGGGATGGCCGGGGAACTCCGGGCAGACCTCCCGGACCCGGTCACACAAGGTGATCACATAGTCGAAGCGCCGGCGGGCGAGGACGCTGAGCCGCTTGGGCCGCTGCCCGGCCAGGTCGACGCCGCGCTCGGCCATGACCTTTACCGCATTGGGGTGCAGCGGCTTGGGGTGGCTGCCCGCGCTGAAGGCCTGAACCCGGCCACCGGAGCGGGACCGGGCGAGTGCCTCAGCCGCCTGCGACCGGGCGCTGTTGCCCGTGCACAAGAACAAAGTCCTGCACGGGCCCTGGCCGCGGCCCGCTGGCGGGTCTGGCGGAGCGGGATCGAGGCGCAGGCCCGGATGCAACGCGGCCCCGGCCGCCGCCAGCGACTGCGCACATCGCGCCAGGTCCAGGTGGTAATAAGTGTCGCGGCCGTCAAAGCTGCTGCGCCGGGCCCCCACCAGCCCGCTGGCCCGCAGCCGGCCCAGATGGTACGAAACCAGGTTCTGCGGCTGGCCCGCCAGCGCCACCAGTTCCCGCACCCGGCGGTCGCTGCGCGCCAGTTCCCGCAGCAGCCGCCAGCGCAGCGGATCCGCCGCCATCCGCGCGAACGGCGGCGGCGCTGGTTGCGTGCCCGGCCCCATGCCCGGCACATTACATCAATCTAGTTTGATGTGTCTATCCCACTGGTCCGGCGCGACACGCGGCGTGAGCTGCCGCGGCGCTGATACTGGTCACTTGCCCCTGGCTCGTGGTCAAGGGCACGAAGAAGCTGACGCCGATCGGAAGCTGAGGCCCCGCAGAAGCTGACGCCCGCAGAAGCTGACGCCCTCAGAAGCTGACGCCCCACTGGGCCGACATTTGCATGGTGACCGCGGCAACGCCGACGCCGACCGCGAGTGACACAGCCAGCAGCAGCCAGCGGCCAGGCCCGCCCGGCACGGCCACACCCCGGCCACCCCGGCCGCCCCGGCCACCGTGCTCAGCGCGCGCGCCCAGCATGGCTGGCAGGCGCGGCGCGTAGTTGAGCACGTGGATCGTCATCACGCCGAACCACAGCACGAACGAGGCCTTATGCAGGAACATCCACGGTCCGCCGCGCCCGCCAACGGCCAGCACCACGCCGGTACCGAGGACGGCGACCGACGTCAGGATCACCAAAGGCCCGAGTACCCGCAGCACCGGTCCGGGCGGCCCCTTGCGGACGTACGGTGCCGAGCCCGTGTAGTACCGCACGAATCGGTACACAGTAGAGGAGATCTTCACGATCACCGGACCGATCAGCACGAGGCCAAGCAGGAAGTGCCAGTAGAGCAGCCTGTGGATCTGGAGGATGGTGAGGCCCTCGACCGCGAAGCCGACGAGCAGGATGGCGCCCGTCATCGCGGTCAGCTTCTCGTTGCCCTCGGCACCGGCGACGGGAGCGGCCCGCCTGTGCTGCGGCGCGATGCGCGCGGTGTCCGGCTGGCCCACTTAGTTCTTCTCCTGTTGACGTTGCGTACGTGTCAGCCGGAGCGCCAGCGTCGGACATGCGTTGACGGCGCGCCGGGCGTGCACGGCCAGGTCGTTCGGTACTTGCTCATGGATCATCGGGTAGCCCCACTCGTCCATCTCGACGAGCTCAGGCAGCAGGTCGGCACACAGGCCGTGCCCGGTGCACGCGATGGGGTTGATCTCCAGCTTCATGCTCATCGCCACTCCCCATCGGCAAACGGCCGGGGCACCGGCAACTGCTCAGTCCGCATGGGCGCCTGCCGCCGTCCGCCCGCCGATGCCACGCACGTCCGCCGCCGGGCGTGCGCGTGCGCATCCGCGGCGAAGGCTCGCAGCGCCGATACGGCCATCCGCACTGCGCCGTCCGGATGACGGCACGCGCCCCGGCCGGTTATCTGGCCAAATCGCCGCTGCATGCGCCCGAGCGGGTCACCATCTGGCCGGGCTGACGCCAGCTGGGTCAGGTCATCGGCGATCGCCGGAAGCCCGAACATGCACGGCCCGCATTGCTGCGCGCTCTGGCTCGCCAGGTACCGCAGGATCCGCGCCGCCTCGGCCAGCCCGCACGCCGCGGCCGGGAGCACGTACAGGACGCCAGCGCCAGGCGCACCGCCGGCGGCCCGCAGCCCGCCAGCCGTGAACGGCAGGCTCGCCACCTCCGCGATCTCATGCCAGGTACCGAAGTAGCCGCCGATCAGCACGGCCTGCGCGCCCGGCTCAACGCCGGCTATCGCGAGCACATCGCCCACGCTCACCCCGGCTTCGATCTCATACACGCCCGGCTGCGCGACGGCCCCGGACACGGTCGTCAGCATCGTGCCGGCGGCGTCGGCGTGCCCGGCCTCACGGAACCACTTCGCGCCGTACCGGGCGATGAGAGCGACGTGCGCGAGCGTCTCGACGTTGTCGATCAGCGTTGGCCGCTTGCCGACTCCGCGCTCGAACGGCCGTGGCGGCGTGTTCGTGGGCTTGGCCTCGCCGCCGTTGAGCCAGTGCACAAGCGAGGTCTCCTCGCTCGACACATAGTGGTTGGGCAGGTAATGCACGGAAACGGGAACGGGGTCGACATCGGCTCGCTGTCGCTCGCCGACGGCCGCGAGGACGCTGTCGATGAGCCATTCCCTCGTCATTGGCAGGCACAGGTGCGCCTCGTGCGCGCCGACGGCCTGGGCCGCTAGTGAGATCCCGTCCAGGACCAGATGCGGCGCGCGGGCCAGCAAAGCCTGATCCTTCTCGCTCGCCGGCTCGCTTTCCATGCCGTTCGCGACGACCACGGCCGGACCTCGCTTGGCGGCGACCGCGCGCATCTTGACCCCAGTCGGGAATCCCGCCCCGCCTCGTCCGGTCAGCCGGGCGGCCGCCACCTGCTCGATGAGGCCATGCGCGCTCCGGCCGGTGATCTGCGGCGTCGGCCCGTACGTCGCGGCGTGCTGGCCCAGCGTGGCGGCGCCGCCCGTGTCCTGCCAGCCCACGGTGAGGCGGCTCAGCTGGGCGTGCTTCGGGCGCCGGCCGTGCATCGTGTCGAGATTCACGCGCCGCCTCCTGCCGGCCCGGCCGGCACGCTCGCGGCGTGCGCCGTTCCCGACACCGGCGCGGGTGTGCCCGCGCGCCGGGCCCAGCCCGGCTGGAGCGGGCCGATCAGCACGAACACGCTTGTGGCCAGCATGAACGCTGATATGCCCACGATACCGGCGGCGCGAACCGCGGAGGGGGGTGCCTGCAGCAGCCGCCGGCCCGCCGCCGCCGCGACCACGACCACGCAGGCGCCGTCGAGGAGCAGCAGCCAGGACAGGCGGCTGTCAGTGCCAGTCCCGAGACCGTGCCACAGGGCCACGGGCCAGCATGCATAGCCGAGCCAGTGCACCGTGCGCCAGGCCCGGTACGGCAGCCGGGCCCGGATCAGGCTGCTGATGACGAGCGCGAGCAGCATGTCACTGGCGACGGCGCCAAGGCTGAGCCACAACGGGCGGTACGGGGAGCTGAACGGAATGACCGCCGAGATGAAGCCGATCCCCGCGTACGGGTCAAGCACCGTCGTCACCACGTGCGCGGCCACGAACGCCACGGCGAGCAGCGAGACGTTGCGATGCAGACCCGACCGCACCAGGCGCGGCATGGTCTGTGTCTCCAGCCGGGTAGTCCCGGCAACGCCAAGCGCGACCGTAACGGTCAGCAGGACGAGGGCGACAACGCCAGTCGCCCGGGTGGCGTACCAGAGCGGACTCGGCCCGGAACTGCCAGCGGCCAGCACGTGGCTGGCCGCAAGCGCTATCGGAGCATGTACTGAGCTCAGCACCCGATCACGATCCGCCTGAGGTCACCACGGGCGCTGGAGCCGGAGCCTGGGCCGGGGCCGGCGGTTGCTGCGGTTGCGTGAGCGTGTGGTGGTGGTGACGGTGGTGAGCGGTACCAGCGGACCCGGTGCCTGATGAGCCGCCGCTGGCCGCGCCAGACCCGCTGGAGCCAGTCCCGCTGGAGCCAGCGCCTGCGGCCGGCCGCCCCGAGCTTGCCGTCGACCCGGCCGCATGACCAGGAAGCGCATTCGCGAAGGCAACACCCAAAGCCAGGGATCCCGCAGCAGCTCCGCCGCTGATCCACAGTGTCAGCTTCCGGATCCGGGCCAGCCTGTCATCGCGTCGTGCCGACGCAAAATGCAGGTGGTCACGCATGCAGGCACCACTCTTCCCGGGTTGTGGTCCGGCCTTGACGACTGTACCGGCCGGCGCGACAGTCACGGCCGCTCGAGCCGCCTTCATCAGCATGCCCCGCGCGATGTCGGCGACCGGTTCAGGAAAAGTTCAGAACTGGTTAATCATGATCAGTCGTCCGGCTAACCGGCTGGTCGACAGGGCGGCCTGAGCGGCGCTGCCAGCGCTGCTGCCCGCCGGTGTCCGGCGGACCGGAGCCACCTGAGGGGAGGTGGATTCCGCGGCGCTGGGCGCGTTCCCGGCGGCCCATCGGCAGGTCGATCGTCACGGTCAGCCCGCCGCCGGGGGTGTCCGACAGCGCCGCGGTGCCTCCGCTGGCGACGGTCAGCCGGTCGACAATCGCCAGCCCGAGGCCGGTGCCGCCGCCGTTGCTCGTGGCGAACCGCCGGAATGCGACCTTCTGCTGCTGCTCGCTCATGCCGGGACCGTTGTCCGCGACGATGATCCGGGCCTTGTCCCCGACTGCCCCAGCCGTAATCGAGATGGCGCCGCCACTCGGCAGGGCGTCCAGCGCATTGGCGATGAGGTTGTCCAGGATCTGCTCCAGGTGTCCCTCCCCCATCCGGGCCGTGACTCGCTCCGCCTCGCCTTGCAGGCTGACCTCACGCTCGTCGGCGGCAGGCAGCCAGGCGGCAACCCGTGTCCTGATCACCACGTCGAGGGGCAGGTTGACCTGCGCGGTCGCGATGTTCTCTGCCCGCGCGACCGCGAGCATCCCGTTGACCAGCCGCGACAGCCGGGCGATCTCTTCCTGCGCGCCGGCGAGCTCCGCGGCCACGGCCGCGTCGCTGTCCTGCGCGAGCAGGTCTAGCCGCAGGCGCAGCGCGGCGAGTGGCGTGCGCAGCTGGTGCGATACATCAGCGACGGTCGCCTGGTGGCCGCTCACGAGCGCCTCGAGGCGGGCGGCCATCGAGTTGAAGTTGGCTGCTAGCTGACGAACCTCGGCCGGTCCCGCCTCAGCCGGCGCCCTGGTGCTCAATTCTCCGTCGCCAAGCCGCTGAGCGGCCACCTCCAGGTTGCTGAGCGGCTTGCTGACCCAGCGCGCCAGGCCGATCGCGACCAGGGCGGCGGCGAGCAGCCCCGCCGTCGCGACGGCCGCGATCACGGCCCACAGCAGCGCCGCCTGGCGGTCGATCGCCGACGTCGGCCGACCCAGCACAACGACGCCGACGGTACCCGGCCCCTTGTCGCTGTGGACCGGCGCGACGACCAGCAGCCGGTCATCGCTCTGGTAGCTGGCCGTTATGCCCGTCGCAGCCGCGCGCGCGAGCTGCGCCCTGGTCACCGCGGGGCGGTCAGCGCTGGCGACGATCTGACGACCTGCTCGGTCGAGCACGAC
>DASXKI010000351.1:0-5473 GCA_036496945.1 Streptosporangiaceae bacterium
TGATGTCGGTTATGCCCGCGGCCCGGAGCCGGGCTAGCTCCGCATCGTCATACGGAGCGACGTCGTAGCCGTCCAGCACGTCCGCCCAGAAACGAGCGATCAGCGCGGGGCGCGGAGAATCGAAAACGACATCGCGGATCCTGGCCATCTGCCCATTCTGTCTGATGCCGGGGGCAGGCGGCATCGGTCTTTGCAGCCGCACGTCACCCGGCGGGCCTACAGCACGACATCGTGGACTGGCGCCGTCCCCGCCGCTGCCCGCAGTTCGATCTTGTCCACGTGGCCTGCTGCCTGCACGTCCTGGCAGGCGGCCGCCAGCGCGTCCAGGCCCTCCTGCCCGGCCGTGAGGATGAGCAGCGGGATCGGGTTCTTCATCGGCACACGCGCCTGCGACTTCGCCTTCCGGATCGCGGCGATCGCCGCGGCGGCGGCGCTCAGCACCGCGTCGTCTCCCGGGCCAGCCGCCTCGCGCAGCGCCGCCGCATCCGGCCAGCTTGCCCGGTGCACCGAACCGTCCCGCCACCAGGACCAGACCTCCTCGGTCACGAACGGCAGGAACGGCGCGAGCAGGCGCAGCACCACCGACAGCCCGGTCCGCAGCGTCGCCACCGCGGACGCGGCCGCTGCCTGCCCGTGCTCGCCGTAGGCGCGGGCCTTTACTAGCTCCAGGTAGTCGTCGCAGAAGAACCAGAAGAACCGCTCGGCCTGCTCAAGTGCCGCCGCGTGATCGTAGGCTTCCAGCGCGGCCGTGCAGCGCTCGGTCACCGTCGCCAGCCTGTGCAGCAGCGCCCGGTCAATCGGCTCGGTGATCGGGCCGGCCACTGACGTATTGGCGGCGGACGTGTCGGCGGCGGACGGGTCGGCGGCGGATGGGTCGGGGGCGGACGGGTCGGCGGCGGACGGGTCGAAGCCGAGCACGAACCGGCCCGCGTTGAGGATCTTGATGGCCAGTCTCCGGCCAACCTTGATCTGCGCTACGTCGAAGGCCGTGTCCACACCGAGCCGAGCACTGGTGGCCCAGTACCGCACGGCGTCTGTGCCGTGTTCGCGCAGCAGGTCCATCGGCGTCACCGCGTTGCCCTTGGACTTCGACATCTTCTTGCGGTCCGGGTCCAGGATCCAGCCAGAAATGGCCGCGTGCCGCCACGGCAGCACGCCTGCCTCATCGTGCGAGCGCAGCACCGTGTAGAACAGCCAGGTCCTGATGATCTCGTGCGCCTGCGGCCGCAGGTCCATCGGGAACACCCGGCGCATCAGGTCCTCGTCGCCCGGCCAGCCGCCCGCGATCTGAGGCGTCAGCGACGACGTCGCCCACGTGTCCATCACGTCCGGGTCGGCGGCGAACCCGCCGGGCTGGCCGCGCTGCTCGGGCCGGTACCCGACGGGGGTATCGGCAGCCGGGTCGACGGGCAGGCTGGCCTCGGCGGGCAAGATCGGCTTGTCTTCCTCGACCTGGCCAGACGCGTCCACCGAATACCACACCGGAATCGGCACGCCGCGGTAGCGCTGGCGGCTGATCAGCCAATCGCCGGTGAGTCCCTCCAGCCAGTGCTCGTACCTGGTCCGCATGTAGTCGGGATGCCACTGGAGCTCGCGGCCAGCGGCCAGCAGGGAGTCCGCCAGGTCCGCGGACCGGCTGCCATTACGGATGTACCACTGCCGCGTCGTGATGATCTCCAGCGGCGCCTGGCCGTACTCGTAGAACTTCACCGCGTGCCGGATGGGCTCGGGCTCGCCGCGCATGTGCCCGCCCGCGTGCAGGAGGTCGGTCACTAGCTGACGGGCGGCTTTTGCGGACTGGCCCGCGATGCGGCGATAAGCGGCGACGCCAGCGGCGCTCGTGATCCCCGGTGGCGGGCCGGGCAGCAGCCTGCCGTCCTTTCCGATCACCGGTCGCGTGTCGAGCTGAAGGTCCCGCCACCAGGTCACGTCGGTCATGTCGCCGAACGTGCACACCATCACCAGCCCGGTGCCCTTTGTTGGGTCGGCGAGACGGTGCGCCAGGATCGGCACCTGCACGTCAAACAGCGGCGAGGTGGCGGTCGAGCCGAACAGCGCGCTGTAGCGCTCGTCATCGGGATGAGCCACCAGCGCCACGCAGGCCGGCAGCAGCTCAGGCCTGGTCGTCGCGATGACGACTTCGGCCGGGGAAGCGGCGGGGATGTCGGGCTTACCGCGTTCCCTTCTAAACGCCAGCCGGATGAACGTGCCGGGGGTTTCCCGGTCCTCGATCTCGGCCTGCGCCACCGCCGTGCCGAACGTCACGTCCCACAGGGCCGGCGCTTCCGCCTGGTAGGCCTCGCCGCGAGCGAGGTTGCGCAGGAAAGCGAGCTGGGACACGGCCTGCACCCGGTCGTCGATGGTTCGGTAGCTGATCTCCCAGTCGACCGACAAGCCGAGGCGCTGCCACGCGTGCGCGTAAGCCGTCTCGTCCAGGTCGGTGAGCTGCCGGCAGAGCTCCACGA
Source organism: Streptosporangiaceae bacterium (assembly GCA_036496945.1). Lineage (GTDB taxonomy): Bacteria > Actinomycetota > Actinomycetes > Streptosporangiales > Streptosporangiaceae > JAJYUU01. Next base: position 2,466 of record DASXKI010000351.1, read on the forward strand.
AGTTGCGCCGGGAGAGCGGCAGCTGATCGGCAGGACTCAGCGCGCGGCCGTTGCCCAGGGCCGGGGGAGTGAAGCCGGGCTGGTAGGGCAAGGCCGGGTCGCAGCGGACTCCGTAATAGTTCTGCACGCGGCGTTCGGTGGCCAGGCCATTGTCGTCCCACGCGATCGGGTAGAAGACTTCCTTGCCGCGCATGCGCTGGAAGCGCGCGATGACGTCGGTCTGGCTGTAGGAGAAGGCGTGCCCGAGGTGCAGGGATCCGCTGGCGGTCAGCGGGGGAGAATCGATGGCGTAGACGTCATCGCGGCTCCTGGAGCGGTCAAACTTGTACTACACGCTCCTTAGCCCACCGCTGCGCCCACTTGTCCTCGAGGCCGTCCAGCGTCGGCTTGGCCGGGATGCGGTCAGAATCGGTGCTCATGGCGGAAAGAATAGCTCCCGGTCGTCCCCGGCGCACGCGCGTATCCGGTCGGACAGTCCGCGGCCGGACGGCGGCCGGGCGAGCGCGGCGGCCGGCGGGCGCGGCGGCAAGCGCGTCCGGCCAACCGGTAGGCGCGTCCGGGCAGCCGCTGCGGCCGCCTGCGCGGGCTTGGGCGCCGCCGCGGCTCAGAACCGCCCGCAGCGCCCCAACTAACCCCCAAGATCATCCATGAGAGTGAACTTAGTACGCCTATAGCCGTACTAATTCCACTCTCATGAGTGGCGAAAGCTGTTGTCGGTGGCAGATGCCAACCTAGGCGTCGTGTTGCTCGACGATCGTGCCGCAGCGTGGCTGCTCGCCACGCAGCGCGGCATCTTGTCCAGACCCCAGGTTTTCACCCTGGGGGTCACGGCGCATGGCTTACAGCACCGGCTGCGGCGAGGAGGGCCATGGCAGCGACTGCTGCCCGGCGTTTACCTGACGATGACGGGGCAGCCGACGCGCGAACAGCGACAGATAGCCGCCATGTTGTTCGCGGGCCCGAACAGCGTCATCACCGGGCCTGCGGCGTTGCGGAACTATGGCATCCGCGGCCGGGAGACGGAGATCGTGGACATGCTAATTCCGCTGGAGCGGCAGCGAGCAAGCCGCGACTTCGTAGCTATCCACCGGACCCGCCGACTTCCGCGGCAGTGGGCGGCCGACGGTCCGCTGCGGTTCGCGCCGGCCGCCAGAGCTGTCGCCGACGCGGTCCGCGAGATGGACAAACTGCCGGACGCACGAGCGGTCGTCGGCAGCGCCGTGCAGAAGAGCCGCTGCACGATCCAGCAACTGGCCGACGAACTAGCGGCGGGACCCATCAAGGGCTCGGCTCAGCTGCGCGCGGTGCTAGCCGAGGTTGCCGATGGGGTTCGGTCGGCTGCTGAGGGTGACTTCCACGCGCTCATCAAGACGTCGGATCTGCCGCGGCCGATGTACAACGCTCGCCTGTTTCTGGACGGGGTGCTGATCGGCGTCGTCGACGCGTGGTGGCCGGAGGCGGGGGTGGCAGTCGAGATCGACTCGCGCGAGTGGCATTTCCAGCCGAGCGACTGGGAAGCGACGATGCGCAGGCACGCCAGGCTGACGGCGGCCGGGATCTACGTCATCCATCTCAGCCCGCACCACATTCGCACCGAGTCGGATCGCATCCTGCGTGACGTCGCCGACGCGCTGCGGCACGGCCGTCCAGCCGTCGGCATCGTGACGCTGCCAGCGGCGGGCTGATCTCCCCGCGGCCTTAGCCGCCCGATGCCGGTGACGGATGCGGCTGGCGTTCGCATGGCAGCTTGCGGCTCCGTTGCGGTGGGCTTCCCGCCTCACGCCGCTGGCGGCTCCGATGCGGTGGGCTTCCCGCCTGATGCCGCAGCCGCGAGGTGCGACGCGGAAGGTAGCGCGGCGGCGGGCAGTATTAGGGTTGGGCGTCATGAGCATGCGCACACTCGGCTCCACCGGCGTCCAGGTCAGCCCGCTGTGTCTGGGCGCGATGATGTTCGGCGCCTGGGGCAACACCGACCATGACGAGTCGATCCGGATCATCCATCAGGCGCTTGACTCGGGCATCAACTTCATCGATACCGCCGACGTGTACTCGGCGGGCGAGTCGGAGCAGATCGTCGGCAAGGCGCTGACCGGCGGCCGCCGGGCCAACGTCGTGCTCGCCACTAAGGCTCACGGCGCCATGGGGGAGGACGTCAACCAGCGCGGCAATTCGCGGCGCTGGCTGATCCGTGAATGTGAAGCAAGCCTGCGCAGGCTGGGCACCGACTACATCGACGTGTATCAGATCCACCGGCCGGATCCGGCCACCGACATCGACGAGACGCTGGGCGCGCTGTCCGACCTGATCAGCGCTGGCAAGATCTGCTACGCCGGAAGCTCCACATTCCCAGCCGCGCAGATCGTGGAGGCGCAGTGGACCGCGCAGCGGCGTGGACGGGAGCGGTTCATCTGTGAGCAGCCGCCGTACTCCATCCTGGTCCGCGGCGTCGAAGCCGACGTACTGCCGACTTGCGAGCGCTACCAGATGGGCGTCATCAGCTGGAGTCCTCTCGCCGGCGGCTGGTTGTCCGGCCGGTACCGGCTGGATGCTGACCTGCCCGCCAGCCGCCGGTCGCAGCGGCTGCCGCAGCGCTACGACATGAGCCTTCCAGGGAACAGGGAGAAGCTGGCAGCGGCCGACAAGCTCGACACGCTGGCCGCAGTGGCCGGAATGTCGCTGATCCACCTGGCGCTCGGTTTTGTACTGAGCCATCCCGCCGTGACGTCCGCCATCATCGGCCCGCGCATGATGGAGCACCTCGACAGCCAACTGGGCGCTCCGACGAACGGGCTGCCTGCCGACGTGCTGGACCGCATCGACGAGATCGTGCCGCCAGGGACGAACCTGAACCCGCCCGACCGCGGCTACGATCCCCCTGCGCTTGCTAACCCGGCTCTGCGCCGGCGGGGCTGACACCGGGCCGGCGGGACTGACACAGGGCCGGCCGGGCTGACACAGGGCCGGGACAGGACCAGCGAGGCTGACACAGGGCCGGCGGCACTGACACG
>DASXKI010000352.1:0-12750 GCA_036496945.1 Streptosporangiaceae bacterium
GGTCGATGTGCGGCAGGAAGTCCTCGATCAGGCCGGCCGTACCCGGCTCGAGACGGTCGGCATACCGGTCGCGGAAGCCGGGATACAGGTCGGTGACCACGGCCGCGAGCACGGCGGCTGCATCCGGGCCTGACCTGTTCAGCCACGGCAGCGCCGCGAGGTCCGGGTCGTCCCAGCCTGCCGCGTGCAGGGCCGCTAGCTCGGCGATCGCGGCCGCGGCGTCGTCCGGACGCAGGCCTGCCAGCTGATCGCCCGGCTGCGCGGCGGCGATGTCGGCCAGCAGCACGACGTAGTCGTCCGGCTCCGCGTCATGGGCGGCGTAGAAGCAGGCGGGCAGCGCGACGGGGAGGCCGGGCGCCAGCTGGGCGTAGAAGCTAGCCTCGATCTCATAAGTGCGGAAGGCGCGCGCCGCGCCACGGCTCGCCGGGTCTGCTGCGGGAACCTTCGCGATCAGCGTCGCCGGCGGGCCCGCCTGCGGGCCGTCTGACAGGCTGTCGCCGGACGTACTGCTGTCGCCGGTCGCGCTGCCATCGCCGGTCGCATTGCCATCGCCTGTGTACGTCAAGTGCAGTCTGTAGGTGTCCGACACCTGCCCGGTGCCGATGGGTACCGCATCGACAGCCGCGACTGTCGCGCCGCCAAGGCAGCCAGCCAGGCAGTCTGTCAGGAACCCAGCGGTGAGATCGCTGCAGCCGCTGACCGCGCCGGTCATCCGCTCTCACGAAGCTGATATGCGCCGATTGCGTGGAGGATGACACACGGAGGGCGCGACGTCCAGAACTCCGCGGCGGGATCGGCAGCCACGACGCACGCAAGGACGCCGGCCGGGCTGCGGCAGCCCGGCCGGCGTCTGCGTAACCGGTTACAGGGTGACCGTCAGGCGCGCTGACGGCGTGGGCCTGCGACCAGCGCCCAGATAATCCACACGTCGATGGCGACCAGGATTATCGACCAGACCGGGTAGTACGGCAGGAACATGAAGCTCGCGATCGCACTCAGGACCGCGAGTACCACGCCGACCACCCGCGCCCAGACCATGCCGAGCAGCACGCATACCCCGGCGGCGAACACCACGGCGCCAATTGCCAGGTGCGTCCAGCCCCAGTCCGTGACGTTCCAGTGATACGCATAGGTGGAGTTCACATTGACGAAAAACCCCTTCCTGATGACGACCGCGAGGCCGACCAGGAAGCCCCAGATGCCGCCGACGATCATGAGGACGCCGGCCAGTACGGTGCCGGCCGCAGCCCCCACGCTGGGCGTCGGCTCGCCTGGGTACCCCGCCTGTGGTCCGCCTGCCGGGTATCCGGCTGGCTGCTGATAGGCCCCCGATCCGGATGCGTACACCTGACCGCTCCCGGCGGCCGTACCGGCGGTCGGCTGCCCACGTGTACTGCTCACAGCTGCTGCCCCCTTTGTCGAGCCTGCGACTCGTCTCTTACGTCACACCGTAGGAAGCCGCGGCGGGCCGTGGCATCATCCGGTCCGGGTGAACAGCGACCCAGGGTGCATCAATTCCGGCAATAGCGGCAGATCGTCGACGCCGTGGCTCACGACAGCAGATGCAGGATGGCGGTCACGGTGAGATAGGCGCCGAGCAGGATGCAGATCCACGCGATGAGGGCCGTCACGTGGCCCGTCAGCCACACCTGACTACGCCTGAGCAGGTCCGTTGTCCGCGCAGGCCAGAGCTCCAGGAACAGCCACGGGACGATGATCAGCAGGAACTCGATGATGACGAAGACGAGCACCCCTACGACCTGTGTCGCCGTGGAGTAGTTGCCGATTCTCAGGCCGCGCAGCGCGGTGAGGTAGGACGCACCGGGCAGGCCGCAGATGATGCCGATGAGGGCGGCGATTCCCAGCCGCGGCTCGCGCAGCACGCGCGTGACCCAGCTGTCCTGCGGATTCGCCAGCCGCTGCTGCTTCTTCGCTGCCCGCTTGGCCGATTGCGGCCGCAGCCCCCAGGCCCGAGCCAGGAGCCCGGTCATGAGGAGCCCGCCGATCAGCAGCAAGATCAAGCCCACGGCCAGATCGACGCCGGCGCTGATCTTGCGCTCGCTCGGCACCGCCTGCGTGTGTACGAGCAGCACGTCAAGCAGGCCGATCGTCACGCCGGTCGCCATGCCGCTGGCCAGGATGCTCGCGAACATGGCCCGTGGCCGCCGGTTCTCGATGAGCAGCAGGTCAAGCGCCAGCAGCTTGGGGTTGGCCGCCGCAATGAAGGCCAGCGCGAAGAACATGCCGTTCACGGCCGCTCCGTGCGCACGCACGCCCCCTGACTATCCCCGCCCCGCTAAGCTGCGATCCTTCCCGGTTTCTGACGGCCCGAATCTCGGCCCAGCCCGCGTCCGGCCGACTCGGGCGCGCCCTGTCGCTATGTGAGACGGGCCGGGCCTGGCGGGCTGTGACACTGTGGGCCTTCAGGTGACACGTCCAGTCAGGGAAAGGGATGGTGCGCAGTGGGCGAGCCGGGTGCGGCATCGGGCGCGGCGGCACCAACGCTGACGGTTGCGCTCAAGACGCCGTCGGCGCAGGTGCTCGCCGATCAGACTGCGACCATCGCCGACCTTCAGTTCGTCATGGACTGCTGCAAGCGGCTGCTGACGGAGCTGGCTAAGCCCGAGGACGAGCGGGACCTGATTGTTGCGCTGGCGCTCTGGTCGGCCGCACTCGTTGCCTATGCCCGCTGCTTCACCGTCGGCAAGCGTTTCGGCCTTGGCGCCGACGACGTCCGTAGCCTGCCGCTCCACGGCGCGGTCATGAAGTTTCACACCTGGGTGCTGGCCGAGCGCCAGAAGCTCATCGCGCATCCGGCCGATCCATTCGAGGCATCCAAGGTAGGGGCCGCGCTCGAGCACGGCGCACTCAAGCACGGGGCACTCAAGCACGGGGCGCGCACCGAGGATGAGGTGGCGGGCATCGCCATCTTGTCCTCGAGCCGTGTCCTCGTCGACGACATCGGCGTACGGCAGCTCGGCGGTCTTGCGTCCGAGCTAGCCAAGCAGATCGCGGACCGGGCCCGCGAGCAGCAGGACGTCGTCCTCGCCGACGCCCAGCGGATCGGAGTCGACAGCCTCGCCAAGCTGCCGCCACTGCGCTCGGGTCCGCCAGCGTAGGCTCGGCGGGGTGAGTCAGCCATGATCAAGCAGCCAGAGTTCGGCCTGGCACCGTGGTCACTGCCGGAGACGGAGCTGGCCGTGGACAGGCTCGCCCAGACCGAGTCGGTCTTCGCACTCTCGAATGGTCACGTGGGCTGGCGCGGCTGCCTGGACGAGGGCGAGCCGCACGGCTTGCCCGGCAGCTACCTGAACGGCGTCTACGAGATCCGGCCGCTGCCCCACTCCGAAGTCGCCTACGGTCGGCCCGAGTCTGGCCAGACTGTCATCAACGTCACCAACGGCAAGCTCATCCGGCTGTTCGTCGACGACGAGGCGTTCGACGTCCGCTACGGCAGGCTGCTCTCGCATGAGCGCGTGCTCGACTTCAGATCTGGCTTGCTAACCCGGCAGGCCGACTGGATCTCACCCGCGGGCGGGTCGGTGCGGATCTCCTCGACCAGGCTGGTGTCGTTCACCCACCGATCGATCGCGGCCATCAGCTATGAGGTCGAGCCGCTCGAGCAGAGCCTGCAGATCTCGGTGCAATCCGAGCTGCTGGCGAACGAGCAACTGCCGGAGCCGGACGGTGATCCGCGCACGGCGGCGGTGTTCGATCATCCACTGCTGCCCGAATTCAACGCGGTCGACAAGCATACCGTGATCGTCGTGCACCGGACAGCTCACAGCGCGCTGCGGGTCGGTGCTGGGATGGACCACCTCTTCGAGGCACCGGACGGCATGCAGACCGAGGCGCGCTCCTACGATGATGGCGGCCTCGTCACCGCCTCGGCGGTCCTGCACCCCGGCCAGCGGCTGCGCGTCGTCAAGTTCGTCGGCTACGGCTGGTCGAGCGAGCGGTCCCTGGAGGCGGTGCGGGATCAGGTGTGGGCGGCGATCAGCGGTGCCCGCCTGGCCGGCTGGGACGGGCTAGTGGCCGAGCAGCGCGCTTACCTCGACGAGTTCTGGGATCGCGCCGACGTCCAGGTCGACGGCGACATCGAGATCCAGCAAGCCGTGCGGTTCGGCCTGTTCCACGTGCTCCAGGCCGGCGCTCGGGGCGAGGACCGGCCCATTCCGGCGAAGGGCCTGACCGGCCCCGGCTATGACGGGCACGCGTTCTGGGATACCGAAGCCTTTGTGCTGCCGGTGCTGACGGTCACCGCCCCCGATGCGGCGGCGAGCGCCCTGCGCTGGCGGCACAACACGCTGCCGATCGCCACGAAGCGCGCCGCGCAGCTTGGTTTCCAGGGCGCGGCGTTTCCCTGGCGCACCATCGTCGGCCAGGAGTGCTCCGGTTACTGGCCAGCCGGCACAGCCGCGTTCCACGTGAACGCTGACATCGCCGATGCGGTCATCCGGTACGTGAACATGACCGGCGACGAGGACTTCGACCGGATTTACGGCATCGACCTGCTCGTTCACACTGCGCGGCTCTGGCGGTCGCTCGGGCATCACGATGGCGGCGGCAGCTTCCACATCGATGGCGTGACCGGGCCGGACGAGTACAGCGCTCTCGCCGACGACAACGTCTACACCAATCTGATGGCGCAGCAGAATCTGGCGGCCGCCGCCGCGGCCGCCGAGAAGTACCCGGACCGCGCGCGAGAGCTCGGCGTGGACGCCGAGGAGTCTGCTGCGTGGCGTGACGCGGCAACCGGCATGTTCATCCCCTACGACGAGGCGCTTGGCGTGCATCCGCAGGCGGCCGACTACACCAGCCATCAGGTCTGGGACTTCGCGGCGACACCGCCGGACCACTATCCGCTCATGCTGCACTACACGTACTTCGACCTGTACCGAAAGCAGGTGGTGAAGCAGGCTGACCTGGTGCTCGCCATGTTCTGGTGCGGTCGGGCCTTCACGGCCGAGCAGAAGGTGCGGAACTTCGCCTACTACGAAGCGCTCACGGTGCGCGACTCGTCGCTCTCGGCTTGCACCCAGTCCGTCCTGGCGGCCGAGGTCGGCCAGCTTGAGCTCGCGTTCGACTATCTGGGCGAGGCCGCGCTGATAGACCTGGACGACCTCCAGCACAACACGCGCGACGGCGTGCACATCGCGTCCCTGGCGGGGACCTGGATTGCGCTGATCGGCGGCCTGGCCGGCCTGCGGCCGGACGAGGCTACAGTCGCGTTCTCGCCTCGCCTGCCGGACGGCATCACCCGGCTAGCTTTCACCATGCTGGTCGGGGGACGCCGGCTACGGGTCGAGGTCACCCACGCTGCTGCCCGGTACCTGCTCGTAGACGGCGAGCCGGTGGAGATTAAGCATCACGGCACCAGGCTGCGGCTTATCGCGGGCCGTAAACACGAACAGCCGATACCGAGCCTGCCACCGCGGCCGCCACGGCCGAGCCAGCCGGCGGGCCGCGCTCCCGCATCGCGCCTGGTCAGCGAGCACGCAAGCTGACCGACGACGCCAGCGCCGGCAAGATCGGCCACAATCACTACTGCCGCCGCGGTGTGCTAGCGGCTCGGGATGATCAGGTACTTCTGGCCGGTGGCCTGGCGGGAGTAGGCGGTGATCGCGTCGAGCGCGAGCGCGCCGGCCAGCGAGACCTCATCGGTGTAGCTGCTGGCGAAGGTCGTCGTCAGGCCGGCGGCGACCTGGTCGCGCAGGCGGGTCATGCCCTCGAAGCCGATCCGCTGCAGGAACGGCGTCAGCAGCCAGCCGCCGATGCCCCAGGCCATGCCGAAGTTCCGGGTGAGCTCGCTCGGCCCCCGGTCTAGCGATCCGTAGATGTACACCTGCTTGTGCACCGCGGAGCCGTAGCGGCTGTAGCTTCCGGCAGCTGCGCTGGCGGCAGCCTCCATGCAGCTCAGGATCTGGCTCGCGAGCGGCCCGCCGCCGGTCGCGTCGAAGGCCAGGGTGGCGGAGGTGTCCTTGAGGGCGGCCGTCAGGTCGGCCATGAAGTCCGGTGCCGTCGAGTTGCACACGTAAACGGCGCCTGCCGACCTCAGCAGGTCCGCGTGCTCGGGCCGGCGCACGATGTTGACGAGCGGGACCTGCTCCTCGATGCACAGGCGGTTGAGCATCTGTCCCAGGTTCGAGGCGGCTGCGGTGTGCACGAGGGCGGCGTGATTCTCCAGGCGCATGGTCTCGACCATGCCGAGCGCGGTCATGGGATTCACGAAGGACGATGCGCCATCGGCCGCCCGGGTACCGTCGGGCAGTTCGAGGCACAGAGCCACGTCGACGCAGCGGTACTGCGCATACATTGCGCCGCCCGCGGCGGCAACTGTCTTACCCAGGAGCGCTTGCGCGGCCGGGGATGATCCGGCGGCGACGACCGTGCCGGCGCCCTCATTACCGACTGCCATGGGGATGCCGACCCGGGCGGCCATGGCTCGCATTGCGGCGTCCGGGAGCGGCGCCGTCACCACCGGCCTGTCGGCCGGCCCGCTGGCCGTGGCCGCCGATACGTCGGCCCCTGCCAGCAGCAGGCCCAGGTCGGATGGATTGATGGGCGTCGCCTCGACCCGGACGAGCACCTGAGTCGGGCCTGGCTCGGGCACCTCGACAGTCTCCAGGGAGAGCTCGACCGTCTGGTCGGGCGTCACCAGCGACCGCAGTCGCAGCGAGCTGGCGGGTAGATCTGCCGACATGGGAGCCCCTCTCGATGTGCCCTGCCGCGATGCTAGTCGGCTATCAGGCAGCGATGAGTTCGGATGGCTCGGCGATCACGTCGACAAGGGCCCCGTTGCGCAGCACGGTGATCGCCAGCGGCCGCCCTATCGCGTCGCTGAACATCAGCTTCTGCAGGTCCTGCGCTCTCGTCACCGGGCTGCCGCCGGCCGTGATCAGCAGGTCACCAGCGCGCAGCCCAGCGCGCGCGGCAGGCCCGCCCGCCACCACCTCGGCGACCCGCAGGCCGCTGGCCCGGCCAAACCTGGCGCGCAGCGCCTCCGGCAGCGGAGCCGGCACGCTGACGATGCCCAGGTAAGCGCGGCGGACCTGGCCATCGCGCATCAGCGCAGCGATGATCTTGCGCGTCGTCGCGTTGATGGGCACGGCCAGGCCGAGGCCCACGCCCGCGACCGCGGTGTTGATACCGATGATCCGCGCGCGGGAATCGGCGAGGGCACCGCCTGAGTTGCCGGGGTTGAGCGCTGCATCCGTCTGGATCACGTCCTCGACGAGGCTAGCCCTGGCGCCCGCACTCGTCGGCAGCGACCTGCCGAGCGCGCTGACAACACCGGCCGTAACCGACCCAGTGAGCCCGAGCGGGCTGCCCACGGCTACCACCAGCTGGCCGACGACGAGCTCGTCGGCTTCGCCGAGCACGGCCGGATGGAGCGTCGGCCCGTCGGCACGGACGACCGCGAGGTCGGAGAGCGGGTCTGACCCGACGACACGGAACGGAGCGCTGGTGCCGTCGGAGAACAGCGCGGTGCCGTGCTCCGCGTGCCCGACCACATGCGCGTTGGTCAGCAGAAAGCCGTCCGGCGTATAGCTGACCGCAGATCCGAGGCCCTCGCCCCGGTAGCGGCCGCCGCCATGATGCGGCACGCGCAAGCTCGCGACCCGGGGCGTCAGCTCGGCCGCAACCCCGGCCACGATCTGCGAGTACACATCTAGCGGCGCACCTGATGTCGTGTTCTCATCCATAGTGATTACAACATTACGTCGAACAATCACGGGTGCCAAGCCGTGCCTGGCCCATCCGGATGCGTCGGCTAGCCTGGATCGGCCGGAGCCGCACCAGGAAGGGAACGCAGTGGCAATCGTCGTCCTGGTCATCTGGATTGCCGCCGCCATCGCCGGTGTGAGCCTGCTGCGAGCTGGCGGAGCAGCACGGCGGAGCACAGCCGCGCCACGCGCCGAGCAGCCGGTCGAGGTGGGAGTCCGGATCGGCGCCGTTCCGCTGACAGCGGACGGCACGCCGCCCCGAGGCCCGCACGTCAGGGTGACGAGCCCGCCAGGGGAGCACCCCTTCCTGGAGTTCTGTCATCCGGCACTGGCCGTCGCCGGCATCGCCTGCTGGCTCATGTTCGTCCTCGTGGACTACCGGCCGTTCGCGTGGATCGCGTTCGCCATCCTCGTCGTGACGCTGGCGCTCGGGCTCGGCTGGCTGACCGCTAACCGGCGGGCAGCAAACCTCGGGGCCAGCGCGGCCTGGACGTTCCCGAAGCGGCTCGTGGCGCTGCATGGCCTCGCCGTAACGCTCGCGATCGTGCTCACCGTCCTGACGGCCATCACGGCGACCCGCGGCTGATGAGCCAGGCGAGCACGACGTCGGCCTGCCCAAGCAAACCAGGCGAGGGTAGCGGGGCGCAGCGGGCGACCGTTGATCCCGCGTACTGTATGCGGTGCTGTCAGCAGACTGCCCGCTAGAGGAGACGCAGAGCGTGGAAGACTTCACCGCACCGCAGGTGACATCCGACGACCATATCCGCGGTCCGGCCGACGCGCCGGTGACGATCCTGGAGTACGGCGACTATGAGTGCCCGTACTGCCGTGGCGCCTTCCGCGACGTGCATCGGCTAGCCGACCAGCACCCCACGCTGATCCGCTTCGTGTTCAGAAACTTCCCGATCCCGCAACTGCATCCCCACGCCGAGCAGGCCGCCGAAGCGGCCGAGGCCGCCGCCGCACAGGGCAAGTTCTGGGAGATGTACGAGCTGCTGCTGCAGCCTTACTCGCATCTGGACATCGATTCACTCGTCACCTACGCCGAGGTGGTGGGCCTTGATATCCCCAGGTTCCGGCGCGACCTGACCGATCACTCCTATGTCGGCCGGATCGAGCGCGATGTGCAGGAAGGCATCAAGAACGGCGTGAATGCGACGCCGAAGTTCTACGTCAACGGGCAGCGCGTGGACGGCAAGGTACCGCTGGAGAACGTAGCTGAGCTCGTGCAGCGGGCGATATCAGCGGCTCAGGGCTAGCACGGCCGCGCTCACGTCCTCCCGGCCGTGTCCCGCGGCGACCGCGGAGTGCCACGTCCGGGATAGGGCAGCGAGCGCGGGCAGGGTGTCCTCGCCGGCTGCCGCCAGCGCCAGATCCACGTCCTTGAGCGCCCACTCGAGCGGGAACTCAGGCGAGAAGTCGCCACGCTCGATCTTGTGCAGCTTCGCGTCGGCCAAGGGCGCGTCGAGAGGGCCGCCCGCGATGGTCGCCTCGAGCTTGGCGGGGTCGACGCCGAGCCGCTCGGACAATACGACTGCCTCCGCGACGCCCTCGATCAGGGCCGCCAGGTAGGCGTTGACGGCTAGCTTCATCCGGCTGCCCTGGCCCGCCTCGCCAAGCCACGTGGTGCCGCGCCCGATCGCAGCGAAGACGGGGCGGAGGATCGGCTCCGCCTCCGCCGGGCCCGAGGCCAGGATCAGCAGCTGGCCAGTCTCCGCTGGGCCCTTGGTGCCCGAGACGGGCGCGTCGACGAACAGCACATCGGGCCGGAGCTTGCTCAGCTGGCCTGCGATGTGCTCGGTATCCGCGAAGCCGATCGTGCCCATCTGCGCCCACGCGGTGCCTTGCGCAAACGCTCTGATTACGCCGCCGTCAAACATGACCGAGGTCACCACGTCGGCCGTCGGCAGCATAGTGATCACGACGTCCGCATCCTGGACCGCTTCAATCGCGGAGGCCGCGGTGCGCGCTCCTGCCTCGGCGAGACCGGCGGTGGCAGACGACGACTTGTCCCACACCGACGTGCGTAGCCCTGCTTTGAGAAGATTGCGGGCCATCGCTGACCCCATGATGCCCGTGCCGAGGACGGCAACCGACCTGTCCCGGCCCATGTTGCTGGTAGCAGTCATGTGAACCCTTGTCCCCGCTCGACAGGCAGCAACACCCCGGCGCGACGAAGAGGTCCGGAGACGACAAAGCGTACGAACGCGGCTGCGCATCCGGTGCGGCGCTGACGGTGCCCGCGCAGGTCATAGTCGCGACCCCCCAGGCTGCTCGGTCCCCCCGGACCACCACCTGTGTCCACGCCCCCCGCGCACAGGTGGGGCTCGCCTGTCAGGCGGGCACCGCCAGCTACCTCCGAATTCGGCGCGCACCGCTTCGTACGTACGCCGCCGTTCCGTGTTCTACAAGACCGCACTCATGTGCATGCCAGATGCCAGCGGTGTGTAGGAGATGTGGAGGAGTTAAAAGCCCCCGGTACGTGCGCCGGGTGCCTCGCGATCGCGAGGTTGCCTGCCCACGGCCAGGGGTATGGACCGGTTGCCGGTGACACGACCGGAATGCGGCGGCCGAGTCCAGGGGCGGCGCGGGCCGGGCCTCCGCAACGGAGGTGCCTGGTCGCGCGGAGGGGGGCGCGGAGGCTATGGCGAGCAGGCCGGCGCGCGGATTGCATCCGACGCAGGGCGGACGTTCGTTCCCGCCCGTCACGGAATACGGATTCCTCGCCGATTGCGAGGTATCTGCCCTCGTCGCTCGCAGCGGCGACATCAAGTGGCTCTCCCTCCTTCCGCGGGCCTTCTCCCACCTGGTCATGATCAACGCGGGTCATGCACCTGATCTGCGAGGACGAACGGGCCGGGGCGGGCCATGGCCTGGTCCGGGTTCGGTCCGCAATTGTCTAGTTCGCTACACGAAGGGAGGGACTGAGCGGCCATGGCACCGACAATCCTGCTCGTCGAGGACGAGCGTAAGCTCCGCGACCTCGTCCGTACCTACCTGGAGCGGGCCGGCTTCACGGTCCTCTCGACGGCATCGGGCGCCGAGGCTCTCAGCCTGGCCGCTTCGGCGTCACCGGACCTGCTCGTCCTTGACCTCGGGCTCCCTGACGTCTCTGGCGAAACGGTCGCCCGTGAAGTACGAGCGGACGGGCCGCTCCCCATCTTGATGCTCACCGCCAAGAGCGGAGAGGAAGACCGCGTCCGGGGCCTGGAGCTCGGCGCTGACGATTACGTGACCAAGCCGTTCAGCCCTCGCGAGCTGGTCCTGCGCTGCCAGGCGATCCTGCGGCGCGGCGGGCAATCCAGCGCCGAGCAGGGTACGACTAGCTACGGAGACGGCACCGTCGTCATCGACGAGCCACGACGCATCGCGACGGTGCGCGGCTGCGCCGCCGACCTCACGCCGACTGAGTGGGGCATCTTGCTGGCGCTCGCCAGTGTGCCCGGCCGGGTCTACTCGCGGTTCGAGCTCATCAACCGTGTCCGCGGCTACGAGTTCGAGGGCTACGAGCGCATCATCGACTCCCACGTCAAGAACCTGCGGCGCAAGATCGAACAGGACCAGGGCAGTCCCGAGATCGTGAAAACCGTCCTCGGCGGGGGGTACCGGCTGGGCCTGGCCCGCGATGACTGACACGCCCGGACCGACCGGTGACAGCGCAACCGAACCCAGTGCGCCGAACGGGGACGGTATGCGCGGCGGATATGGCTCGCCGGGCACGCCGGATCCGCGCACAGACTCCCTTGGCGTCCAGCTGACACTCGGCTTCCTCGGCGTCGCGCTCGCCGCCGTCGCCCTGCTGACAGTCCTGACCGTCGCGTTCGCGGCTGCGGACGTCTCCCATCTGGTGACCCAGCAGCGGACGGACCTGACGAACGGGATCGCGGCAGCCGCGGGCGTTGGCTGGAGCAGACAAGACAACAGCTGGAACGGCACTGACTTGTCGCCAGCTCTCGACCTCGCCTCGCGCGCGGGCGCAGAAGCCGAGATTGTCGACGCGTCCGGGTCGCTCGTCGCATCATCACCGGACTTCGCTGCCGAGGCCGGCAAGCCTCAGTTCAGCGCCAACGTGATCGTGCAGGGCCAGCGGGTGGGCAGGGCGATCGCCCGATTCAGCGGATCTGGTCTGGGCACGACCGACCGCGCGCTGCGCACGGCGCTCGTTCGCGCCGTCGCCGCAGCCGCCGGGCTCGCCGCGTTGCTCGCTCTGCTCGCCGGCCTCGCGGTGTCACGCCGGATCACCCGGCCGGTCGAGCAGATCATCTCGGTGGTCAGGGCCAGGGGGAGCGGCGAGCGCTCGGCTCGGGTGGGGGCGGTGCGCGCTCCCAGGGAGCTGCGCGAGATGGCGACTGCGCTGGATGAGATGGCCGAGTTGCTAGACGGGCATGAGCGGGTGCGCAGGGATCTCGTTGCCGACGTCGCGCATGAGCTGCGCACACCGGTGGCGATACTTCAAGCTGGCCACGAGGCGCTGCTGGACGGCGTCGCGGAGCCAACTCCCGAGCAGCTCTCCTCGCTGCGGGACGAGGTGCTCCGGCTCGCCAGGATGGTGGACGACCTGCAGATGCTGGCCGCCGCCGACGCTGCCGCGCTCCAGCTCGCCCGGCGTCCCTGCGACCTCGCCGAGGTCGCGGCCACCGCCGCCGACAGCCTGGCCGGCCGGTTCGAGATGGCGGGTATCTCTATGGAGCGTCATCTCGCGCCCGCTGACACCCTGGCCGATCCCCGCTGGATGCACCACCTGGTGACCAATCTGCTCACCAACGCGCTGAAGTTCTCGGCGCCCGGCGGGAAGGTCGTCATCGACACCGGGACAGTCGGCTCTGACGCTGTCCTGCACGTCACCGATACGGGCGTCGGCATCCCGGTCGCGGAGCTGCCGAGAATCTTCGACAGGTTCTGGCGCGGACGGCAGGCAGCGCATACGTCCGGAAGTGGCATCGGGCTCGCCATCGCCGCCGAGATAGCCCGCGGCCATGGTGGTAGCCTCAGCGCCGAGAGCGAACTGGACGCCGGCACGCGG
>DASXKI010000353.1:0-11155 GCA_036496945.1 Streptosporangiaceae bacterium
GACGAGCCCGAACACGTAGATGATGATCTCGCCGACGATCATCGCGGGCAATGACCGCAGGACCGACCGGTCGGCGCCCGTTTCAGCCAGGTACCCGCATGCCGTGGCGGCAAAGAAGAAGCCCACGATGTAGCCGAACGACGCGCTCGCGTAGCCCGAGCTCGCCCCGGCGAACCATGGCACCCCGGCGAGCCCGGCGATTGCGTACAGACCCATCGACGCGGCGGCGCGGCGCCAGCCGAGCGCTGTGCCCGCCAGCAGAACGCCGAGCGTCTGGCCCGTGATCGGCACTGGCGTGAACGACAAGTGAATCGAGATCTGCGCCAGCGCGCCGACAAACCCGGCCGCGCCGACGACGAGCAGGACGTCCCGGACGGCATGGGCGGCTCGGCCACGGTTCAGTGCGATCAGGTCGCCGAGTACCAGCGGGCGCGGGCGGGCAATCGCAACGAACGACATGAAGGCGGCCCTCCTCGGACGGCCGCGGGGGTACGGCCGGACGAACAGGGACATTACCACGATGGCCCCGCGCAACGTCCCGGCCGCCGGGGTATCGTGCGGCCGTGAGCTCCGTGGGGTCGAATCGGCGTCAGACCGGCCCGGCCGATCCGCTGCCAGCGCAGGCAACCGCAAGTGAGGCGCTGGACGGCCGCACTGCGGATTTCCTGCATGGAGACTGGAACGTGGTGCGCCGCATCTCCGATCATCGGACCGGCCAGGCGGGCTTGTTTCGCGGACAGGCCAGCTTCCGGCAATGCGCGTCCGGGTCGGGACTGGACGCCGGGCTCGCCGACGGGTGGGCGGCCGAGCATGCCGAGGGGCGGGAGGCCGGACTCGCCGAAGGGCGGGATGCCGGGCAGGACGAGGAGCAAGGACCGA
Source organism: Streptosporangiaceae bacterium (assembly GCA_036496945.1). GTDB lineage: Bacteria > Actinomycetota > Actinomycetes > Streptosporangiales > Streptosporangiaceae > JAJYUU01. Next base: position 880 of record DASXKI010000353.1, read on the forward strand.
CTGACGGGGAAGGCCGCGTGCTGGCCTACCACGAGCACGGCGAACTCCGGTTCGGCGGCCACCTCGGGCCGGCCAGTCGCAGCCTGTTCTACCGGGAGCTGCCCGATGGCAGCGCGGACGTCCGGTTCGCCGACGGGCGCGAGTTCTACCGGCTGGACCTGCAGCACGGGAGTTGGTCGGCGGAGCATCCGTGCCGGGCCGACCAGTACCAGGTCACGGTCACCCGGCTGAGCCCGGACAGTTTTACCGAGACCTGGCGGGTGTCCGGCCCGGCCAAGGACTATGAGCTGACTACTACGTTCACCAGGGCGGGCTATTCGGGCGGGACAGGCGGGCAGGAGTGACCGGCGAGCCATATGCGGGCACCATCCCGCGGCTCCTGGCGGCCGCGGCCGACCGGGACAGCGCGGGCATCTGGGTGCGCAGCGACCAGGGCACGCTGACGTTCGGCGGGGCCGTGGCCGCGGTCGGACTCACGGCCGACGCGCTGTGCGCGGCCGGCGTGCGCAAAGGCGACCTGGTCATGCTCACCGCCAGCACGACGACACCGTACTTGCTCTGCTGGCTCGCGCTCACGACGCTCGGCGCGATCGCGGTCGCGGTCAACCCGCGGTCCTCGGCCGCCGAACTCGCCGGACTGATCGGGCAGGTCGAGCCGAAGCTGCTGGTCACAGATGTGGAGCTGAGCGATCTCGTCGCGGCTGCCCGGAGCGACCGCGGCCTGGCGAGCCTGGATGAGGGCGGGACGACCCCGTTCCCTTCCGAAGTTGACGTGCACGGGCTCGTGCCGGCCGAGTGGAGCGATCCGGCCGCGATGGCCGACGCGGCCCGGCGCGTGTCGCTGCCCGACGCCGCGATTGTGCCGGCCGACGCGGCCGTGCTGATCCCGACCTCGGGCACGACGGGCCGGTCAAAGCTGGTGATCCAGACGCACCGGGCGTATGCGATGGCCGGCGAGGGCTTCCCGTTCTGGATGGAGCTGACCGCGGCCGACCGGATGCTCACGACGCTGCCGCTCTTCCATATCAACGCGCCCGCGTACTCGGTCATGGGCTCGCTGGCCTGCGGCGCCGGGCTGGTGCTGGCCGAGCGGTTCTCGGCGAGTACTTTTCTCGACACCGCGCGGCGGCACGGGGCGACCGAGTTCAACGCCATCGGCGCCATGCTGGAAATCCTGATGCGCCAGCCGCCGCGAGCCGACGACGCGGATACACCACTGCGGCTCTGCTACACCGGACCAGCACCGGAGCGGGACCGGCAGCTGGAGATCGAGCAGCGATTCGGCCTGCAGATCGTCGTCGGCTACGCGATGTCGGAGTCGCCGTACGGGCTGATCTGGCCACACGGCAGCCGCCCGTACGGCACGCTCGGGACGGTCCGGCAGCACCCTTATCTCGGCGTGGTCAACGAGGCGCGGGTCGTCGACGAGGCGGGCGCCGTCGTGCAGCCAGGCGGGACCGGCGAGCTCGAGCTGCGCAATCCGGTCCTGACGCCGGGTTACTGGGGCATGCCTGCCGAGACGGCCGCGGTGATGGACGGCGACTGGCTGCATACTGGTGACCTGGTGACGGCGCACGAGGACGGCACCTACACCTTCGTCTCCCGGGTTAAAGAGGTCATCCGGCGACGTGGCGAGAACCTGTCGCCGCTGGAAGTCGAGGAGGTACTCGACAGCCACCCGGCGGTGCTGGAGTCGGCTGTCGTTGGTGTTCCGTCGGAGCTGTCCGAGGAAGAGGTCAAGGCGTTCATTGTGCCGGCCGCCGCAGTGGAGCCGGACTTCGCGGCGCTGCGGGAGTTCGCCGCCGGGCGGCTCGCGGCTTTCAAGGTGCCGCGGTACTGGCAGCGGATCGACGAGCTGCCGCGGACGCCGACCGCCAGGGTCGCCAAGCACCGGCTCCCCGACGGGCACCCGCCGGGAGAGTACGACGCGGCGGCGGAGACCGCGCCACGCAGTCACGGCCAGGGCAATCAGAGGCCGGCGCAATCAGAGGCGGCTCAATCAGGGGCAGCACATCCAGGGGCCGACGACATCAGGGCCGACGACATCAGGGCTAACGACATCAGGGCTAACGACATCAGGGAGAGCAGTGACTGAGTACCCAACCTCGATTGGAACGTCGGACGCCACGACGATCACCCTGCTCGGGCACAACCTGGCAGAGGACCTGATGGGCAAGGTCAGTTTCGGCGAGCTGGCGTTCTGGCTGGCTGCCCTGCGGCGGCCGACAGCCGGGGAGCTCAGGGTCTTCGAGTCGGTGCTGGTCGCGCTCGCCGATCACGGCTTCACGCCGTCGGCGATCGCGGCCCGGCTGACGCTGCTCGGCGCCCCGGAGTCTGTGCAGGGTGCGATGGCGGCCGGGCTGCTCGGCGGCGGCTCGCGGTACCTGGGCGTGACCGAGGACTGCGGCCGGTTCCTCGCCGACGCGCTGGCCGCAAACGACGGCGACCTGCCCGACACCGAGGCGGGCTGGGATGAGCTTGCCGTGATCGCTGTCGCGGCACAGCGCGCGTCCGGGCGGCTGGTGCCTGGCCTCGGCCACCCGGTGCACAAGGAGGGAGACCCGCGCACACCGGTGATCTTCCGGATCGCTACGGAGTCGGGCGTGCTGGGTCCGCATCTGAAGCTGTTCGCGGCCGTCGGCCGCGTACATCCCGCCATCATCGGCCGGACCCTGCCGCTGAACGGGGCGGGCGTGTGCGGCGCGGCCCTCGCCGACCTCGGTTTCCCGCCGGACCTGCTGCGCGGCTTCGCGCTGCTGGCGCGGACCGCCGGGCTGCTCGGGCACCTAGCCGAGGAAATGCGCAATCCTGCGGGTCAGGCCATCTACCGCGAGGTCGACGAGAACTTGCGCTATGTGCCGCCGGCCGAGTAATCGCAGGCGCCTCCGGAGGACTGCAGATGCCTAGGTCCCGCCACTGCCGGCATTGCGCCGGCGACTGCGCCGGTGATTGCTGGCTTCCGGGTGACGCCGGTGAAGCGGGCTTGTGCATTCACAACCCGAATCCCCGGCTGTCCTGGCGCGACCGGCGCCGGCGCTGGGGGAGCCTGAGATTCTGGCGACAGGTGTTCTGGGGCCGTGCGCACAGCCGCGCCCACCTATAGCGGGCCATTCACGCGGGGTGCCGAGGGCTCGCATCTGTCCCAAGAAGGTTGTGCAAAGGTAGCTTTGGAAAGCTATCTTTGGATGCATGACGCGAGATAAGCCCGGACGGCGGGTCGCATCGAGGCAGAGAGCCTGGCCCCGGCAGGCAGCCGAGCTAGGGCAGGCAGGCGAGCTCGGGCAGGCAGGCGAGCTCGGGCAGGCAGTCGAGCGGAGGCAGGCAGTCGAGCCGAGGCGGACGGTCAAGCAGCTCACGGACCCGAAGGCGCTGCGCGCGCTCGCGCACCCGATCAGGCTTCAGCTCGTCGGCCAGCTGCGCATCCACGGTCAGCTGACTGCGACGCAGGCCGGCGAGCTGCTCGGCGAGAGCTCGGCGAGCTGCTCGTTCCACCTGCGCCAGCTGGCCAAGTACGGGCTAGTCGAGGAGGCGGGCGGCGGCCACGGCCGGGAACGGCCCTGGCGCGCGACGACTATGTTCACAAGCTGGCCCGAGGTCGCGGACGATCCGAAGGTCGACGCGGCGGCGGACCTGCTCCGCGGCGTGATCGCCGAGTACTACCTTGACAACCTGATGCGCTGGCTCGAGGTCAAGCCGGACGAGCCGGAAGAGTGGCAGCAGGCTGCCCAGTTTGGCGACACCCCTATCTACGTGACCGCCGCCGAGCTCGCCGAGCTCGCCGAGCGCACCCGCGAACTGGTCGACGTCTACCTGGATCGGCAGGCCAACCCGGCGCTCCGGCCACCCGGCGCCCGCCTGGTCAGCTACCTGCACATCGCGCATCCGGTAGTCGACCGGCCGCGGTCGCGGACCGAGGGCAGCTGACATGGTCGCGACCACCGGAAGAGACAGGCCCCCGCTCCGGCAGCGCGCCGCGGCCAGGATCCCGGCCCTGCTGCAGCAGACCCAGTTCCGGCGGTACTGGAGCGCCCAGACCGTCTCGATGTTCGGCGACCAGATTTCCGCGATTGCCATCCCGCTGGCCGCTGTGCTGGTGCTGCATGCCAGCGCAGCCGACATGGGTTACCTGACCGCGCTGGTCTGGCTGCCGAGCCTGCTGTTCGGCCTGCATGCTGGTGCGTGGGTGGACCGGCGCGGCCGCCGCCGCGCCACCATGATCGCAGCCGACCTGGGCCGGTTCGCGCTCCTGGCCAGCGTGCCAGCGGCCTACGCGCTGCACATCCTGACGCTCGGGCAGCTGTTTGCGGTCGCGTTCGTGGCCGGCGTCCTCAGCGTGCTCTTCACCGTCTCGAACTCCGCGCTGTTCGTCGCCGTGGTCCCGGAAGGCCGATACCTCGAGGGAAACTCGCTGATCTACTCCAGCCGAGCGCTGTCGTTCGTCGGCGGTCCGAGCCTCGGTGGACTGCTGGTCCAGGCGTTGTCGGCCCCCGCCGCGATCGCCGCCGACGCGCTGTCATTCCTCGGCTCGGCGTTCTTCCTGCACCGGATCCGGCCAGCCGAGCCGCCAGCCGATCGCGGCGGCAAGGGCGCGGTGACCGCGGGCGCGAAGTTCATCGCCGGGTCGCCCATCGTCCGCGCGTCGCTTGTCGCGGTGGCGATCATCAACTTCTTCAACCTCATGTTCAGCGCGCTATACCTGCTCTACGCGGTTCGTGACCTGCACATCAGCGCCGGGCTGATTGGGCTGGTCCTTGGCGCGGCAGCGGTTGGCAGCGTGATCGGCGCTGCCGTGACCAAGCGGATCGCCGACCGGATCGGGGTGGGCTGGGCTTACGCGGCGGGGTGCGGGCTGTTCACCGCGCCGCTCTTGCTCGTCCCCCTAGCCGGTGGCCCGAAGCCGCTGGTACTCGGGACGCTGTTCGCTTCCGAGTTCCTGTCGGGGTTCGGCGTGATGGTCCTGGACATCAGCGTGGGCTCGATCTTCGCAGCGGTGATCCCGAACGAGCTGCGCTCCCGGGTGTCGGGCGCGTTCCAGGCGGTCAACTACGGCACCCGACCGGTCGGCGCGCTACTCGGTGGCGTCCTGGGCACGCTGATCGGGCTGCGGCCCGCGCTGTGGGTGGCAACTGCCGGTGGCGTCATCGGATTCCTCGTGCTGCTGCCCTCACCGCTGCCGGCGTTCCGGATGCCGCCGGCAGCACCTAGCGGCGACGGCGGCGCGCCTTGAAGGGCGGCCGGCGAGGACGGCCTCGTTCCCGGTCTGATGGTCGTTGATTGTGCCGCCTGCGCCGACCGCCCCGAGCGTCAGATCCGGTAGAACAGGTTGAGGAACCGGTCCGCCAGCACCGCGTCGCCGATAGCCGTCCCGCCGTTGACCCGGCCGAACGCGGTCAGGACCAGGCTGCCCGGATCGAACTCGAGGATGGCCGGCAGGTCATCGATGCTGCCCGGCTCGTAGCTCATCCCCTGATCGCTGATCGACACGCGGGTGTCGCCGGCGTTGCGGCCGCTGACCCGGATGCCGATGGTGAACGGGGTGAGATCCGCGTCTGGCCGGACGGTCGACTGCCAGATGATGAACATGAACGGCACCAGCAGGTCAGCGGTGTCGGCCGGCAGCGCATGCGCACGGCCGCTGCCCTGTCTGATGTCCCAGGTATGTACGCCGTAATCCATGAGCTGGCCGCCCGCGTAGACGAACGCCGGCACCGGGCCCATGTAGGCATGCGAGACGATCAGGCCGCCCCACTCATCCTCGGTCAGTGGCTCGAGTATCGCCATCATCTTGTCGAGGTCAGTACGCGCCCGCGCCATCATCTCCGCCTGGCTCAGCTCGCCGAAGGCGCGCGCGGACGCCCCTGCCTTCTCGTGCATGACCAGCAGGCCGTGCGGGGCAGGTGCCTCGTCGCCGGCCCGCGCCGTGTCGAAGGCAGTGAAGTAGCCCTCGGTCGTGTCCACCACGTGTCCGATGACGTCCTTGACCTGCCAGCTCTCGCATGCCGTGGGCGCGTCCCAGGCCCCCGGCTGCTCCGCCAGCGCAAACATCTCCGCCGCCTCGCGGCGGACGACTCGCAAGATCGTGTCCTTACCTTCATAGGTCATGGCGTTCCACTCGCTCATGTCCTCACCTCTTTCGGCCCCAGGTTCGGAATGTGAACCGCTGTGCGGTCACAGTTCGTAAGCCCAGCGCACGCAGCGGGCGATGTCAACGGACACTTTGGTGGGAACGGGGTCGGCTGGCCCGCGCCGCCGACTTGACCGGCTAGGCGGCGGACGTGGTTGCCGTCCTTGATGCGCTAGCCGGCGAGGCTGAGGCTCACCAGGGCCGCGCCATAGCGGATCGCGACCAGCTGCCCCACGGCCTGATGCGCGCCCAGCGTCGCCGAGACCGGGGCGCCCAGTGCGGCGCTGAGGTCATCGAGCACGGGCAGCGATGTCTCGGGGCCGATGAGGCATGGAGCAAGCGCGGGCCGCGGTGAGCCGGACTCGGTGAGCCTGGTCACGGCGTCGGCGATGCTGGCCGGATCGCCGAGCGAGGCGGGCACAACGGGGACCGACAGTCTCGACGCAAGCAGGACGGCGGCGACGGCGGCTGCGCTGGCGGCATGTTCGTCCTTGTCGGCCAGGACGATGATGCCGCGGCCATCGGCGGAAATGCTCAGCCCTGACGCTCGCGCATGCCGCGCGAGCCCGGCCTCGGCGAGCCGTGCGTGCAGCGCTTCGGCGACCAGGGGGTGCGGTCCGAGGTAGCCTGCCACGACCGCCTGGACCGCAGACTGCGCGGCCAGCCGGCGCAGTGCGGCGTCGATGGTCGGGCTAGGGCCGAGGAGCAGCGGGACTATCACGTTCGGGAACTGGTCGGCGCCGGCCGAGTCGGCATCCGGCAGGCAGTCGGCCAGCGCCAGGTCGTCGCCCTCGACGTAACCGATGCGGATGTCAACTCCGGGACACGACAGCCCGGCGATCGAGGCGACTCTGGGCCCGATCTCTGCGGAGTCAGCCTCGGCCGACCCTGGCACGGCGAGTACCAGCGCCGGGGCATCTGACGCAACCGAGAGCCGGTGCGGGCTGCGGTGCCTGCCAGACGGCCTGGTTCGGGTGGTGCGCCTGGGCAGGGCGTCCGGCCCGCCGGCTTGACCACCGCGCTGGGGCAGCGGTTCGCCGCGCTGCGGCAGTGGTTCGCCGCGCTGGGGTAGCGATTCGTTCCGCTGGGGGAGCGGTTCGTTTCGTTGGGGGAGCGGTTCGTTCCGGGGGAGCTGGTCACCGCGCTGCGGCAGTGGCTCGTTCCGCTGGGGGAGCTGTTCGCCACGCTGCGGCGGTGGTTCGCCGCGCTTGGGGAGCGGGTCGCCGCTTTGCGGTTGGGCAGCGGTGCGCTCGGGGAGTTCCTCGCCGCCGCCTGGACGCGGCTCATCGCCCTGTGGCTCGCCGAGCGCGGCCAGTGCGTCGCGGAGCCGGGGGAGCGTATCGCTGTTGTGGGGCGGCACGCCGCCTCGGCGCGGAAGTGGCGCATCGCTCTGCTGCGCGGCCGGGTCAGCGCGCCGGGGTAGCGGCTTGAACGGCGACCACTGTGGTATTTCGTCACGGTCGGGCGATGATGACTCTGCGCGCTCAAACGGTGACCCGCCTTGCTGCCGCGACGCCTCATCGAGAGGCTCGCGGCGGGGCAGGTCGCCGCGCTGCGGCAGGGAAGCGCCGTCGCCCGGCTGCGGTTCCCCAGGCTGCGGCGCGGCTGGCTGGGTCAGGTCCGTCACGCTGCCGTATCGTAATCGGCTCGCGGAGCAGTTGGCGCGCGTTCGCCGATGATCACACTAAAACTGATGCCGTCACCGATTCGTACTACTCGGCTGGCAGCATGCTCCTGAGCACGGCGATGAGTGCGTTCCGCTGGTCATCGGAGAGCCGCTGCTCGGCCCGGATCGCCGCCTCGATGTCAGGCGTCTCGGCTTGCTGGGCGGAGCCGGACGTATCTCTACGCAGCAGGCCCGCCTGATGCAGCAGGGTCTCGGTAGAGACGTTGAGCGCATCGGAGATCAGCCGGATCACCCGAACCGACGGCTGATGCAAACCGCGCTCGATCTGGCTGAGGTAGGGGTTCGAGAGCTTGGTGCGCTCGGCCAGCTGGCGCAGGGAAAGGTTGGCCAGCTTGCGCTTGCTTCGGATGAAGGCGCCGAGCGCCTGCGTCTGGGAGTCCCACGGCGGCTCAGTCATTCGGGACCTCCTCGGTGCCGGAACTGGTGCTGAGGCGGGCACCCTTGCGGGCTGCCCGCCTCAGCGGCTGAATTTGACCCGTCGGCCGCTGGCCGACTGAGTTGCTACTGCTACTGCTTGGCCGCGCGAGCCTTGCTGGTGCCGGTGGCCTTGCGGGCGGCGGTCGTGCGGGCGGCGGTCTTGCCAGTGCCCGCGGCCTCGCCTGAATCTGCCTTGGCGGTGCTCGCCTTCACGCTGCTTGCCTTCACGGTGCGAGGCTTGGTGACACGGCGCTTGGCCGCTGCCCCGGCGGGGCCGGTCTCGGTGGCCTTAGCCTCCGCTGCAACGGGCACGTCGGCGATGGTCTCAGCCCGGACGGTCTCGACGTCAGCGTCCTCAGTCGGGGCGTCAACCATGTCAGCCGAGACGGCGCCGTTGGTGACGGTGTCAGTCGTGACTGCGTCAGTCACGACAGCGTCAGTCGTGACAGCGTCCGGCGTTGCTGCACCCGCGTGCCCGGGCTTGCGAACGTCCTGGAGCGTGCCAACAACCTGTGTCAGCCTGGCGACGCCCTCGGCGACAAACGGGCTCGCCGCGTGGAAAGCCCTGCCCGCGAGCCCGCGCTGCCGTGCGATGACCTGCTCAGCCAGGTCACGCTGCCGGGCGATGACCCGGTCCGTCAGCTCGCGCTGCCGGGCGATGACCTGCTCCGTCAGCTCGCGCTGCCGGGCGATGACCTGGTCCGTTACCGGGCTGGCAGCCTGAATGGCCTTGCTGGTGAGGCTCCGCTGGGTGGCAATGACGTGGTCGGTCAGTTCCTGGGCGCTGGCCCGCAGCTTCGCCGGGTTGGCCAGGGTGCTCAGCGACGGAACGTGGACAGTCGGCTTGGGCAGCGTCGGGATGCTTGGGCGAACGGCCTTGGCCAGCTGGTTGCCCGTCCGGATCACGTCGGCGACTGCCTCGCGGCTCTTGCGCATCTGCTCTTGGCTCTTGCGCACCTGGTCCTGGCCCCGCTGCATGGCGGAAAGCAACTGCTCCTGAACCTCCTGCGCGAAGGCGCGGGTGTCGATCATTGAGTCCTCCTCTAAGGTCTACGCTGCAAACTATATCAAGCGTAGTGCGCAATATGTCAAGCGCGAGGAGGGCGGACCTTGTTGCCGGAAGGGCTTGCCTTCGTGTGCACGCGTCCGAGACGCCGTGCCCACGCGTGGTTCTGCCGCGAGGGAGCCCGCGGCAGAAGCCGCACGTCGCAAATCGTTTACGCGTCCTGGACGATCTCCAAGCCGTTGCCGTCCTGGTCGCGGAACGCGAACATCGGCGGCACGCCTGGCCAGCGCAGCACCTCATCGGCGCTGGCGCCGCGCTTGAGCAGGTGCGCGTGCATGGCATCAGCGTCCGGAGTGCAGAGCCGGATGCCGGTCTCCACCGCCGCGGGTGCACTGGGCTTGGCGCTGACCAGCGCGATCGTCGTGCCGCCGCCTGACGGGGTGACCTCGATCCACCGCGCGCCGCCGCCGAGGTCCACGTCCAGGGACTTCGCCAGGCCAAGGACCCCGGTATAGAACTCGAGCGCGCGGTCCTGGTCGCGGACCGGGACGCCGACCGTGCGGATGCCGGTAACGGGAGTTGTCGTGGTGCTGTCAGTCATCGTGCACCTCCTGAATTTTGTGATTCGTCAATGCTGTGATGCGTTCCAGTCCTGGCTGTACATCAGCGAGCCAGGTGTCGTCAGGAGTTCGCCGGACTCCAGCCAGGTCTTGAGGCCCGACAGGATCATCGGCCAGCCGCCGTAGATCTGGTCGTTGGCACCTTCGCGGAGCTGGTCGTGGGTTACGACGAGGCGGCATGAGTCGGCGACCTGCTCGATCTCCCAGGTAACCCGGCTAGCGCCTTCGCTCTTGACCTCGTCACTCCACAGCGCGGTCATGGTGTGCACGAGCCTGCGCGGCGGATCGACCTCGAGCACCTCGCCATCGCCGAGAAGCCCCGGCGATGACGGGTGACCGAGCTCCAGTCGCGCGCCCGGCGTCCAGTCCGATCGGACGCCCGCGCCAAAGTTGTACTTGCTCCTGATCTCCGGGTCAGTGAT
>DASXKI010000354.1:0-3173 GCA_036496945.1 Streptosporangiaceae bacterium
GCTGCGGCGACAGCGCGACTCGTATAGTCGACGAGGGGTCGGGTCTGGACAGGAGGAATAAGTGGCAGGACGACCTCTGCAAAGCTTCGAAGTCGTCGGTACCAAACAACTCACCCGGCACATGGTCCGGGTAGTGCTTGGGAGCGGGGCTTTCGATGCCTTCGTGCCCAGCAAGTTCACCGACTCTTACGTCAAGATGGCGTTCGTCGCTGACGATGTCGACGTGGCCAGACTGCCTCAGCCGTTGACGCTGGACAGTTTTGCCGACCTGCCGCCGGAGAATAGGCCTTCGGTACGGACCATGACCGTTCGTCAGGTCGACGTCGCGGCCCGCGAGATCACGGTCGACATCGTGGTGCACGGCGAGCACGGGGTAGCAGGCACGTGGGCGGCTGCGGCCCAACCCGGCCAGCCGATTTATCTGATGGGTCCCGGCGGCGCATATACCCCCGACCCGGCCGCCGATTGGCATCTGCTGGCCGGCGACGAGTCCGCACTGCCTGCCATTGCCGCTGCGCTGGAAGCGTTGCCCGCCAACGCGGTTGGCAAGGCATTCATCGAGGTAGCCGGCCAGGAGGACGAGATCGTTTTGACCGCACCGGAGTCCGTTGAGGTGCGCTGGGTGTATCGCGGTGGGCGCGCTGATCTGGTTCTGGAGGACCGCGCCGGCGATTACGCGCCGCTGATCGAGGCGGTTACCACCTCCCCATGGCTGCCCGGGCAAGTGCACGTCTTCATCCACGGCGAGGCGCAAACCGTCATGCACAACTTGCGGCCCTACATCCGCAAAGAGCGCGGCGTGGATGCGAAATGGGCGTCGTCAATCTCCGGTTACTGGCGACGCGGCCGCACCGAAGAGACGTTCCGGCAATGGAAGAAAGAACTGGCTCAGGCAGAAGCCGGGGCTTCCTAGGACCTCGTCAGCCTCACCTCCGGCTGGCATGCTCGTCGCATGGCATTCTCACCCCATTTCGGGGACTACCAGAACGAGATCTACCTGCAGGGCCTGGCCGGAGTGGCGCCATCGCTGCCGATGGCCTACCCGGAACTGGAAGCCAGGGCCGAAAAGGCGCTGCCGCCGTCGGTGTGGTCGTACGTGGCGGGTGGGGCCGGCGATGAGCGAACCCAGCGGGCCAACTGCGAGGCCTTCGAGCGGTGGGGTCTGTACCCCCGCATGTTCGTCGGCGCCGCACAGCGCGACCTATCCGTCGAATTGTTCGGCCTGACCCTGCCGACCCCGCTGTTCATGGCGCCGATCGGCGTCATCGGGCTCTGCGCCCAGGACGGCCACGGCGACCTGGCCACCGCACGCGCGGCCGCCCGCACCGGCGTCCCCATGGTCGCCTCGACGTTGACCGTCGACCCGATGGAAGACGTCGCCGCCGCCTTCGGCGATACGCCAGGACTCTTTCAGCTGTACACACCGACCGACCGCGAGCTGGCCGCCAGCCTGGTGCAGCGCGCCGAGGCGGCCGGCTTCAAGGGCATCGTGGTCACGCTCGACACCTGGGTCACCGGCTGGCGCCCGCGCGACCTGACCACGTCGAACTTCCCCCAGCTGCGCGGACACTGCCTGACCAACTACACCAGCGACCCGGTTTTCCGCGCCAGCCTGCAACGGCCGCCGGAGGAAGACCCGCAAGGCGCCGTGCTGCGCTGGGTGCAGGTCTTCGGAAACCCGCTGAGCTGGGACGACCTGGGCTGGTTGCGCTCACTGACCAAGCTGCCGCTGCTGGTGAAGGGCATCTGTCACCCCGATGACGCCCGGCGCGCCAGGGATGGCGGCGTCGACGGCATATATTGCTCCAACCACGGCGGCCGGCAAGCCAACGGCGGCCTGCCCGCCATCGATTGCCTGCCGGCGGTGGTCGAGGCGGCCGGCGGCCTGCCGGTTCTGTTCGACTCGGGCATCCGCAGCGGTGCCGATGTCATCAAGGCACTGGCACTGGGTGCGACCGCAGTGGGTGTCGGCCGCCCGTACGCATACGGTTTGGCGCTCGGCGGTGTCGACGGCATTGTGCACGTGCTGCGCACCCTGCTGGCCGAAGCGGACCTGATCATGGCCGTCGACGGCTATACCACACTCAAAGATCTCACCCCGGAAACACTCCGGCGCGTCGACTAAGCCTCAGCGGGCCGTGCCTGCGACCGTGGGGGAGTGCAGGCGATCCTCGAGGAGTTCGACGAATACCTGGGGCTGCAATGCGGCCGTTCAGCGCACACTCGTCGCGCCTACCTGGGTGATCTGCGCTCGCTGTTCGGTTTTCTGGACGGACGCGGAATCGGCCTGGACGGATTGAGCCTGCCGGTGCTGCGGACGTGGCTGGCCGCGGCGGCCAGTGCCGGCGCCGCCCGCACGACGCTGGCCCGTCGCACCTCGGCGATCAAGGCGTTCACCGCCTGGGCGATGCGGCGCGGCCTGCTGACCACCGACCCTGCCGCTCGGCTGCAAGTGCCCAAGGCACATCGCATCCTGCCGGCGGTGCTGCGACAGGATCAGGCGCTGGACGCCATGGCCGCCGCGAAATCCGGTGCCGAGCAAGGTGATCCATTGGCGCTGCGGGACCGGCTGATCGTCGAAATGCTGTATGCGACCGGTATTCGGGTGAGCGAGTTATGCGGCCTGGACGTCGACGATGTCGACACTCGGCACCGGCTGGTGCGGGTCCTCGGCAAGGGCAACAAGCAGCGCACCGTGCCATTCGGGGTGCCGGCCGCCGACGCGCTGCGCGCCTGGCTGACCGACGGGCGTCCCGCCCTGGTCACCGCGGAGTCCGGGCCCGCGCTGCTGCTCGGCGCACGGGGCCGGCGGCTCGACGTGCGCCAGGCACGCACGGTCGTGCACCAGACCGTCTCCGCGGTGAACGGCGCCCCCGACATGGGGCCACACGGGCTGCGGCATAGCGCGGCCACACACTTGCTCGAAGGCGGGGCCGACCTGCGGGTCGTCCAGGAGTTGCTCGGCCATTCCAGTCTGGCGACCACCCAGCTGTACACCCATGTCGCGGTGTCTCGGCTACGTGCCGTGCACGATCAGGCCCACCCGCGGGCCTAGCCCCGCGATCAGCGGTTCAGCGGTTTGAGCCGGATCGGGGTGGATTCCAGCAGGCCCAGCGGATCGACATAGTGCGCACCCGACGCCGGACCCCACATGGCGCCCCAGTGCAAACACG
>DASXKI010000355.1:0-6740 GCA_036496945.1 Streptosporangiaceae bacterium
GCGCACAACAGGGCAGCGTGGGACCGGCAGGTCGACACCGGCAACGAGTGGACGGTCCCGGTCGGCCCCGACGTGATCGCGGCGGCCAGGGCAGGCACCTGGTCGGTCGTCCTCATCGGCTACGACCCGGTCCCCCGCGACTGGTTCCCTGACCCGCTGGCCGGCACGGACGTGCTGTGCCTGGCCAGCGGCGGCGGCCAGCAGGCGCCGGTCCTGGCCGCGGCCGGCGCGACGGTCACGGTCCTGGACAACTCACCGCGACAGCTGGCGCAGGACCAACTGGTGGCCGACCGCGACGGGCTGGAACTGACGACGGTACTCGGCGATATGCGGGATCTCAGCGCGTTCGCCGACGCGAGCTTCGACCTGGTCTTCAATCCGGTCTCGAACGTGTTCTGCCCGGACCTGGCGCCTGTCTGGCGGGAGTGCTACCGGGTGCTGCGACCGGGCGGCGAGCTGCTGACCGGCTTCATGAACCCCGATGTCTTCATCTTCGACGCCGACGCCAGCGAGAACCGCGGCGAGCTGACGGTCCGGCACGCGCTGCCCTACTCCGACCTGACGCACCTCAGCGCGGACGAGCGCGAGCGGCTCTGGGGCCCCGACGCTCCCGTCGAGTACAGCCACTCGCTCACCGAGCAGATCGCCGGCCAGCTCGACGCCGGCTTTGTCATCACCCGGTTCCGCGAGTGCCCGCATCACGCCGGGCCGACGGCGCAGTACATGCCCGGCTACTTCGCCACCGGCGCGCGCAAGCCCAGCTAGCGCACAAGCCCGGCTTGCGGCAACCCCGGCTAGCTCGCGCTCGCGTACAGACCGTCGATGACGTCGGCGTACTTGGCGTGCACAACCCGGCGCTTGAGCTTGAACGTAGGCGTCAGCTCCTCGCTTTCGGCGGTCCACTCCACCGGCAGCAGCTCCCAGTACTTCACCTGCTGCACTCGGGCCAGCCTGGCGTTCGCCTCCTCGACCGCGCGCCCGACCTCGGCGCGCACAACAGGATTAGTTGCCAGCTCGGCGAGCGAGGAGGCCTCGATGCCGTGTGCCTTCGCCCACGCGGGCGCGACGCCGCTGTCGAGCGTCAGGATCGCGACCAGGTAGGGCCGTCGGTCACCGTAGGCGAGCGCCTGGCCGATCAGCGGATGCGCGGTCAGCAGGTTCTCCACCGCGGCCGGCGACACGTTTTCCCCGCCAGCCGTGATGATCAGCTCCTTCTTCCGGTCGACCACCCGAACGAAGCCGTCGTCATCGACGGATCCGATGTCCCCGGTGTGGACCCAGCCGTCAGCGTCGATGAGCTCGGCTGTCTGCTCCGGCAGGTTCAGGTAGCCGGGCGTGGTGAGCGGGCCACGCGCGAGGATCTCGCCATCGTCGGCGATCCGCACCTCGATGCCGGGGACCGGCCGGCCGACCGTGCCGAGCCGGAACGCCGCCGTCGTATTCGTGGTGAACGCACCCGTAGTCTCGCTCATCCCGTACACATCAAGGATTCGCACGCCGAGCCCGCCGAAGAACTCGCCGACCTCCGTCGGCAGCGGCGCCGCGCCGCTGACCACGATCTCCGCGTCGCCGAGGCCGAGCAGCGACCTGATGGGGCGCAGCACCTGCTCTTCGGCGGTGGCGAACCGCTCGGCCAGATCGGCCTGCGTTGTCTGGCCGAACTGGCAGCTGCGCACATACTCCAGGCCGGTAGCCATCGCTGCGGCGACCGCTGCCTTCCTCGCCTCGTCCTGCTCGCCGGCCGTCAGCGCCTGGATGCCGGCCATCACCTTCTCGAAGATCCGCGGCACGCCGAAGAACGCGGTCGGCCGCACCTCGCTCATCGTGCCGATGAGCTGCGTCGCGGCGTCGTGGCAGAAGTAGGTGTGGCAGGCGTTGCAGACCCCGAGGTACAGCGTGAACATCCGCTCGGCGATGTGCGCCAGCGGGAGGTAGGACACCCACAGGACGTGCGGCGGCGCGTTCCCGCCGGCGCGTGCTGTTTCGACCTCGTACAGGGCGTTCGCATGCGTGATGATCACGCCCTTGGGGTTGCCGGTGGTGCCGGAGGTATAGAGCAGGGTCACGGGATCGTTCGGCTTGATGGCTGCGACCCTCTCCTGGACCGGAACGGGGTCCTTCGATATCCGCCGCCCCCCTAGCGCGGCGAAGTCGTCCCAGCTCAGGTACGGCTCCTCGGCCGGACAGGCGGCAGCATCCCGCACGATGACCCGGCGCAGCGACGGCAGCTGAGCCAGGACCTGCTGCCAGCGCGCTAGCTCGCCGGCGCCGTCGATGACCGCGATCTTTGCGTCGCAGTTGGCCGCCATGAACGCGATCTGGTCCGGGGCGAGCGTGGCGTAGAAGGTGACGGGAACGGCGCCGGCGTGCAGCGCGCCGAGGTCGGCGAGCACGTGCTCAAGCCGGTTCGGCAGCATGAGGGCGACCTTGTCGCCAGGCTGAAGGCCAAGCTCGACAAAACCGGCTGCCAGCGCCAGTGCCTGCTCGCGCGTCTGTGCCCAGCTGATCGTGTGCCACGGGCCACCGCCGTCGCGATCGGAGTACGCAGGCAGGTCGCCGAACCGCTCGGCCGTGGCCGCGAGCGCGTCGCACATCGTCTGGCCCGCCCACACCGCCTGCAACGCCGCCCGCTGCTCCGCGACCTGGTTTGTCACGGCGCCACCTCCGCTTTCATCGCTTTCACCCTGTATATCTGCTGCCAGTACGCATGGCACCATGCCAGGCCCGGGTTCGCAAGACCACCGGTTACTACAGTTCGGTTATGGCTACTCAAGCGCAGGTGCGGCTGACCCAGTACGCGCGCGGCGGCGGCTGCGCCTGCAAGATCCCGCCGGGCGAACTGGAGGCGGCGGTGGCGCGGCTGATCCCGGCGCGGCGGCCGTCCGACCTGCTCATCGGCGTGGAGTACGGCGACGACGCGGCCGTGGTCCAGATTGCCCCCGATCGAGCGGTCGTCGCCACTGCGGACTTCTTCACCCCGGTCGTCGACGACGCCTACACGTTCGGGCGGATCGCGGCGGCCAATGCCCTGTCCGACGTCTACGCCGTCGGTGGCGACCCCCTCGTCGCGCTCAACCTGCTCGGCTGGCCGCGCGAAGTGCTCAGCGCCGATCTCGCCGCCGAGGTGCTGCGCGGCGGCCTGGACGTGGCTGCCGCCGCCGGGTGCCATGTCGCGGGCGGTCACAGCATCGACGACCCCGAGCCTAAGTACGGCATGGCCGTCACCGGCCTCGCCGACCCCGCGGCGCTGCTGCGCATCGAGGCGGGCAAGCCTGGCGTGCCGCTATCGCTGACCAAGCCGATCGGCAGCGGCGTGCTGAACGCGCGGCATAAGGCCACCGGCGAGGTGTTCCCGGCCGCCATCGAGGTCATGACCACGCTGAACGCCACCGCCAGCAAGCAGGCGCTAGCCGCCGGGATCACCTGCGCGACCGACGTGACCGGCTTCGGCCTGCTCGGCCACCTGTTCAAGCTGGCCAGGGCCAGTGGCGTCACCGCGGTGATCGACAGCGCCGCGGTCCCGCTGATCGACGGCGCGCTGGATGCACTCCGGGCGGGCTACGTGCCCGGCGGCAGCCGCCGCAACCTGGACTGGGTCACGCCGCACGCCGACTTCGGCGCGGTGAGCACGGAGCAACTGATCCTGCTCGCGGACGCGCAGACCTCGGGCGGGCTCCTGCTGGCGGGCGAGATCCCAGGTGCGCCGGTGATCGGTTACCTGACCGAGCGCACGGGTCCCGCCGTCATCGTGCGCTAGTAGGCGCGGCTGGAGTAAGCCTGGCTGGTCGGCACTATCTGGGTCCCGAGCGGCAGCAGCGTGATCGGGATGATCTTGAAGCTGGCGATGCCGAGCGGGATGCCGATGATCGTCACGCAGAGCGCCACGCCCGCGATCAGGTGGCCGATGGCGAGCCACCAGCCGAAGAGGATGACCCACAGCACGTTGCCGATCATCGAGCCGGCGCCGGCGTCAGGACGGCGCTGAACGGTCCGGCCGAACGGCCACAGGACGTAGCCGGCGATGCGGAACGACGCGATCCCGAACGGTATCGTGATAATCAGAACGAAACATACGATACCGGCCAGCACGTACAGGATTGCCATCCATAGCCCTTCGAGCACGAGCCAGATGATGTTGAGAATTCCGTTAAGCACGCCCGACCCCCCGATCCCCGTGCAGGCACGACGGCCCACTACGACATCCACGATGGCACGGGCCGTGTCGCAGCGATTCACTCCGGGCGGGTGATGACGTGGCGCCCGCTGAGCCGCATGGTCAGACATAGACCACGACACTTCTGGAGGCGTTACGTGAGCAGTCCTACGACTGTCGACAAGGCAACCAGCGACGCGCTGCTGTCGCTCGCGATGGGCGAGTCCGGCATCCTCGCTGAGGCCATGGATTTGCGCGAGACACTGCGGGCAGACAGCAGCCTGGACGCCAAGACGTTCGCGCTGGTGAAGATCGCGGCGCTGGTCGCGCTCGATGCCCCGCCCGCGTCCTACCTCTTCCAGGTTCAGGGGGCCCTGGACGCCGGGGCGATGCCCCGCGAGATTCTCGGCGTGCTGACGGCGGTAGCCCCGCAGACCGGCATGCCGAAGGTGGTGTCCGCGGCCCCGGAGATCATGATTGCGCTCGGCCTCGAACTGCCGAGCGGCTCGGACATCTGACAGCGGACGTCGACAGGAGGCAGCGCCATGATCGGCAGGCGAGGAATGGTAGTGCGGCGGCGGCCGCTGGCGCGCGCCGCGGTAGTCGGCGGCACCTTTGCCGCTGGACGGGCGATGGGCCGTCGGGGGCAGCAGTCCGCCGAGGCGGACCAGGACCAGCAGGCCCAGCCACAGCAAGCGCAGCAGGCCCCGCCGGCTCAGGCGAGTCCCTCGATGATGGACCAGCTCAACCAGCTGACCACGCTGCACCAGCAGGGCGCCCTGAACGACGACGAGTTCGCCGCCGCCAAGGCCAAGATCCTGAGCAGTTAGCAGCCTCGGGCCGCCAGCGGCCACGCGGTCGCGAGCCAGCGCGTACCTCAAGCAGCCGGCGGCTGACTGGCATCAGGTCGCTGGCTCGCGACCACGTACTTGGGGTCGGCGGCCGAGGCCTTGCCCGCGCGCAGGACCGCGAACTTGGCGCACAGGCCGCCGCCGGTCAGCAGCGCCGCAGCGACCGCCGCAGCCGTCCGGCTACGGCGGGCGGCGAGGGCGGTGACTCCCCCGGTCAGCGTGAGGTACCGCGCCGCGGTCAGCATCTGGCCGCCCGGACCGGTGCGGTAGGGCTCACCGGTCAGGCCCGGCATGGTCTCGAGCCCGTAGCCGCCCAGGCTCTCCACTGCTGACCCGATGACCGCCAGCCGGCGGGCGGCGTCGAAATCCGACCGGTCCCGGCTGATCGCGCTCGCGGCCAGCCCGGCGGCTCCGGCCGCGGTCATGGCGCCGCCGACGAACAGCATCGGCAGCTCGCGGTGCGCCGCGTGCCAGGCTGGCACCGCGGTGTCGGCCAGCAGGACAGCCGGATACGCGGCCAGCAGCGGACCAGTGACCGCGGACGCGGCGCCGGCGAGGCTGCCGAGTCTGGCCAGCCGACCGGTGACCTCGCTCGCGGCGGCCGCGGACACCAGGCCTGAGTGCGCCGACAGGATCCACGAGCCCATGCTCATCGGCGAGGTCGGCTTGGCCACTCGCAGCATGTGCAGGAACCGCTCGGGCCGGCCAAGCTCGATGGTCAGCATTGCGCCGCCGGCGTACGCGCCGGCTGCCGCGCCCAGCCTGGCGGTCCGTGCCAGCGGCCGGCGTCCCGTCGCGTGCGCGACTGCGCCGACCATGGCCAGCGCGCCGGACAGCTCGCCGAGGAACAGGTAAGCGGGCAGGTGCGGCTCTTTCCACCGCGTGACCTTCAGGATCGGCCTGCCGTAGTAGGACTGGAACTCGGCTGGCGGCACCTGGAGCTGCTCGGCCGGTGCCTCCCTGGACGTGGGTGCCTGCCTGGTCATGGGCGCCGTCCCGCGAACGCGACGGCGACACCGGCCGCCAGCACGGCGGCGCCCGCGCCAGCCCACCGCCACATCGACGGCAGGTCCTTCGTGGTCACGACCGGGGCGGGCGGCAGCCCGTAGACCTCCGGCTCGTCGAGCAGCAGGAAGAACGCGCCCGCGCCGCCGATTCCGTCCGCCGGGTCTTCCCCGTACAGCCGTGCCTCGGTATGCCCGCCTGCGTGCAGTTCCTCCAGCCGGGTCTGCGCGATCTCCCGTAGCTCGTCCAGCGGCCCGAACTGGATGGAGTCGGTCGGGCACGCCTTGGCGCAGGCGGGCTCGAGCCCGCCGCGCAGCCGGTCGTAGCACATCGTGCACTTCCACGCGCGGCCATCGTCCTCGCGACGGTCGATGACGCCGAACGGGCACGCGGACACGCAGTAGGCGCACCCATTGCAGACATCCGGCTGCACGATCACCGTGCCGAACTCGGTCCGTACCAGCGCCCCGGTCGGGCACACGTCCAGGCAGGCCGCGTGCGTGCAGTGCTTGCACACGTCGGAGGCCATCAGCCACCGGGTCGCAGGCCCGTCGCCGTCGGCGACCTCGCTGATTAGCTCCTGAGTCGGCACAGTCTGCTCGATGAACGCGACGTGCCGCCAGCTATCGGCGCCGAGCGCGGCGGTGTTGTCGTAGGACATGCCGGTGAGCGCGAGCGCGTCGGAATCGGGCAGGCCGTTCCATTCCTTGCACGCGACCTCGCACGCCTTG
>DASXKI010000356.1:0-6933 GCA_036496945.1 Streptosporangiaceae bacterium
CCGGTCGGGCGGGGTCTGCTAGGCGCCTGGGACTCGTCCGAGTGCGAGGGCGAGCAGTGCTGGCGCGAGGGCTAGCAGGACCGGGGTCAGGGCGAGGGCGGCGGTGGTGGCGCGCAGTAGCTGGCGTCGCGTGTGGCTGAGTGGCTCGGCGGGTCGCAGCAGCCGCTGGATCCGCTGCACGGAGTCGGTGGCAGCGGCGGCGAGTGCGGGGGCGGGGCTGGTGGCGGTGGCGAGGGTGACCAGGGCGGTGGCGAGCGACCGCGGGTCGCTGGTTCGGGTTGCCGCGTCGTCGGCGTGCATCTCGATCAGCCGCGGTACCTGGGTGTCCGCGTCGCGCATCAGGGGCAGGAACGGGAGTACCAGGCGGCCGATGCGCGCCAGGGCCAGGAGCCGGTGATGGCGGCTGGTGAGGTGAGCTCGCTCGTGCGCCAGGACCGCCGACAGCTGGCCGGGGTCAAGCGCGTCTAGCGCGCCGGTGCTGAGGATCACCGTCGGATGCCGGCCGGCGACGCAGTAGGCAGCCGGCTCGGAGTGCTCGATGAGCACGGCGCCCAGGGAAGGCTCGGGGCGGCCGACGAGCCGCGCGGTCTCCGCGTGCAGTAGCGCCTGCTGCCCGGCGGCGCGCAGGTGGGTCATGGCCGTCAGGACGGTCCGGGCGACGACAGCGCCCGCGAGGATAAGGCCGAGCCCGGCGACGGTGGCGCCGCCCGGCGTGCCGTAGGTCTCGCGGAGCCGCAGCACGCAGGCGCCGATGAGGTGGCTGAGCCCGCCGCCGAGGGCGGTGGCATGGACCGCGAGCGTCAGGCCGGCCAGCGCGAGCGCGGCGACGACGGACCATCCGGCGGCCAGGTAGGTGACAATCGCCAGCAGTGGCGCCCGGGCCGTCCACCGGGCCCGGCCCAGCAGCCTGGCGCCCAGCGTGCCCAGGCAGGCCGCGTACCCGATCAGAACCGCCGCGACGGTCACTGTGCCTGGCCGGTCTCGGGCTCGGCGCGTGCCTGGTCCAGCGCCTCACGCAGCAGCGCCGCGTCGTGCGGGCTGATCTGCATAGCGAAATGCGCCAGCGCCGTGCGCCGGTCGGTGCTGGTGCCCAGCGCGTCGTTCATCAGGGCCGCCGTGTAGGCGGACCGGGACCCCGTCGGCTCATACCGCCAGGCACGGCCATCCCGCTCCCGCCGCAGCCAGCCCTTGCGGTGCAGATTGTCCATAACCGTCATCACGGTGGTGTAAGCCAGGTCCCGATCCCCGCGCAGGTCGTCGAGGACCTCGCGGACCAGCGCCGGACGGCCCCGTTCCCACAGCCCCTCCATGATCACAGCTTCCAGCTCACCCAGCCGACGCATCTTTCCACCCCCGGACCCCAGCTCCGCCGCGGCACTCCTGCGGCCCCTTCGTACTGACACGGGCACGACATGCGGCTCGTTCAGGCACTAGGCAAACTTTCTCTCAGCCGGCAGACGGCTCGACGAACGGCACGCCCCGGTCTTGCGCTGCCACTTCGAACGGGACTGCTCACCTTGGTGATCATCGGGGGCGAGTATCTGTCCAGCGGCCCGTTCCGGCAGGTGCGGCGGCTGGACAATGCGCTGTTCAACGAGGTCATTGTGCTGACGCTCCCATCGCTGACGTGGGTCAGGACACCCAGGCTGAGCGCCGTCATCGTGATGGAATCGTCCTTTCGGCGGCAGTTAATGCATACCCTGATCGCGCTGGCAGGCGGACTCTGACCCGGCTTACTCCAGGTGCGGTGCTCTGAAGCTGAATCGCCGGCGCGACGCCGGATGCTCAGGCCACGGCCAAGGAAGGCGGCTGGGGCCAGTCCCAGCAACGCAATCAAGATGAGTATGCCCGTGCGCAGCCTGCTACCGGGCGGCCCTGTCGCCGACATGCCGGTCGTTGTCGGTCGCTCGCGCCTGGGTCGCACTAGCCGCAGCGAGCGCTCGATCCGGTCGGGTATTCGTTGCTGGCTGCCTGGCAGGCTCATCACTCAACTCCGATCTAGTGCTGCGTCCACGGGCCGCGCAGTGACCTAATCAACCGGGCCTGCGGCGGCAGGTATGCGGGGGCGGGGACTGGCGGAGCTCGTCCGGCGCGGCGGTGATGCTGGTGCGCCGGCCGCAGCCGGGGCGCCTGAGATGCTGTCGCGGAACCCGGGGGAGTAGGCCAGGTGAAACCCGCGGGTCGGCACGGTCGCCGCAAGCTGGGCGAAGAGCCCAGCGGCTGAGAGCGTCGCGCGCCAGACGAGGGCGTACTCGGCGGGCGGCTTCAGGTTGTGCAACGCCGAGGCGAAGCGCGGCTCGGTGAGGTGGGCCATGAGCGCGCGCAGCCAGGGCCGCGAGTAGGAGAAGCTGTCGGCGGCCGCCGTCGCCACGATGGGGTGCAGTAGCTCGAGGATCAGCCGTGGATCAACTTGAGCGTCGGGGGTGAGCGCCCCGGCCTGCCGGGCCAGGCCGATCGCCGCTGGCCCGTCGCCGGCGAGCACTGCGGCGGCGAGTTGCCCGAACGGCGCCGGGATGCCGCCCGGTGTCGCTGCGACCGCGCCGAAGTCCAGCATCCCGAGCCGCCCGCCGGGTAGAAGCAGGAAGTTGCCCGGATGCAGGTCGGCATGCATCCAGCCGGCGCAGGCTGCTGGCGCATATATCGCGTGCCCGAGCAGCCGTGCGGCGAGGTCCGCTGCGTCGCCGCTGTCGAGTTCGCGCCACCCCGCCGGAAGCAGATCCGTGCGCCCGTCCAGCAGCACGGATAGGCTCACTCCTTCCAGCCAGCCGGTGATGAGTACCCGTGGTGTCGCCGCATATACGACTGGGACCGTGACGCTGGTCCGGCCGGGCGGTTCGTGCACCCCCGCGACGCGTGCTTGGGCGAGTGCATCCGGGATGCGGCGCGTAAACGCGGCCGCGACCTGCGTCTGGACATGCCCCTCGCGCACATAATCCAGCTCATCAGCGATGCGTGCGGCGAGCTCGTCCGCCAGCCCGGAAATGTTCAGTTTGGTGAGACGGGCCATCACCCGCACCACCAGCCGGGCCTGGCGAAGGTCTGAGCGCAGCGCCTTGCCCACACCCGGGTACTGCACTTTCACCGCCACGTCGACGACCTGGCCATCGTCGTCCCGCCATCGTCCGCGGTGCACTTGGCCGATCGAAGCCGCCGCTGCCGGCAGTTCGTCCAATGCCACGAGCCGCTCCTGCCAACCCGGCCCGTAGGCGCCGGCGAGGTCAGCCGCCACTACGCGGCGAGCGACTTCAGCCGGCATAGCCGGCGCCGCGTCGGCAAGGCGCCGCAGAGCCGACCTGTACGGTGCCGCGACTTCCTCGGGCATCGCCGCCTCAAACACCGACATCGCCTGACCCAGTTTCGCAGCCCCGCCCTTGAGCTCGCCCAGGGTGCCAAACAGCTGCTCGGCCGTGCGAGCAGCGACCTGATCGCCAGCCGCCCTGGACAGCCGGGTGGCAGCGGCGGCGGTGCGCCCGGCATGCCGCAGAGGCAGCATCGCCAGCCGGCCGCCACGCTGCAGCGCGCCGGTAGGCAGGACCGGCCGCTCCGTTGCCTGCGTTGCTGGTTCCAGTGGCCACTGCGGGCGCGGATGTGCGTCGATCATCTCGGCCGTTCTCCTTCAGTTTTCGTCCCGATGAATGGGTGCCTGGCCGTCTCAGTAGTGGAATCCGCCGGACGGAACTGCAGACGCTGATCCGGCCGACCCCGAATTGCCGATGGGGGAGATGCCGGGCGTGGCTACGAAGAAGTTCTGGACGCCCTGGCCCGTCACCTGGCCGGCCTGGTCGTCAGCGAACGTGTACAGCGGGTGGCCGTTGTAGGTGACCTGCTGGCCGTTGACGTCCGTGAGCACGGCGACCTTGCCGGTCACTCCTGCGCCCGCGACCGCGGGCGATGTCAGCGGCGGCCACAGCTGCGCCAGCCCGCCCGTGACAAGCGACCCCGTCGCGGTATCGGGCCGGTAGATGTACAGCGGCAGGCCCTGGCTGGTGACCAGGATCGTCTCGGTGTTGCCCGCGACGCTCGCCGAGGCGGTGCGGACGGTCGCCGACATTCTGTTCGTCGAGGCCGCGCCGGCCGCGGCCGCCGGGGTCGAGCCACCTGCCGAGGCGGCCGTGAGGCCGCCCGCGACCGCCAGGGCAGCCAGGGCGACTCCTGCCATGATGATCCGTGGGCGCTTCACTGATCCTCCTAGTAGACGTGAACTACCTACTAACACGATTAGTAGAGATGCGTAGTTCAGTCGTCGGGCGGGTTCTTGCAGCGGGTGCGGGCAGAAGGCCGCGAGGCTGGCTACCCGTGCGCGCCGCCCCCTGGGGGTGCGGTATGGCCGCGGCCTGCGCCATCGGTCAGGCTGTCTGGACCTGACGTACGGCACCCTGGTGCGCTGTCGTGCCGCTCACATGGCTGGGTCAAGATCAAATGAGCACGTCATCGCGACACAGCGGCCGAGTGCCGGGATCCGCTGGCTGGTGACCCAGGTCGAGTCGATGACCCAGCTGCAGGCGATGACCAGGCGAGGCAGGCCGCCCGGCCGGGCGGCGTCAAGGTGCGCGCCGAACTGACAGGCCAGTTCATGCTCGACGTTCTTGACCTGCAGGCGGCCGACAGCCCGCCACCCGGCCGGCACCCAGACCAGCAGGTCAGACTGGAAGCTGATCTCCGGGTAGGCGCGGGCATCCAAGAAGGCCGGCCCGGCGAGCACACGATCCAGGACCGGTGACCCGGTGCACACGGCGCTCGTGCTGGCGGTCAGCCACACCATTGACTTCTCGGCCGGCTCGGTGATACGCACCTGACCGGTCAGCGGCAGCTGGCCCCGCACGCTGCGCCCCGCCAGCCGCGCGGCAAACGACACGTGCGAATGTGCGGGAATGAGCCGCCAGTTGCCGGTCGTCAGCGGGGTCTGCTCCCCGGGCTTGAGCTGAATGTCGGGCTTGAGCTGAATGTCGGGCGTGGCGGTCACGGCATCTACTCCTCGCTAAGCGGTCGGTTGCCTACTAACACGACTAGTAGTTCCCGCCCGTTCAGGAGACCGTCACGCCGCTATGGGCCGGCGGCGTGCCCGCCAGGCGGCCTCGGCCTCGCCTATGGGAGTGGACGCCGACCCCTGAACGAAGGGCCAGATCTCCTCGGAAATGGCACGCCAGTTCGCGGTGGCGGACAGCTCGCCGAGAATGGCAAACAAGCCCAGGTTGATGCGCTGCAGGATCACATAGGACTGAGGAATGGCGATGTACTCAGCGAGCGGGCTGCGCAGGTCGAAGAAGCGGCGCACGACTGACGAGGCGTAGTCGCTCGTGACAGTCAGCGGCCCTGGCTCGCGGATGGTGTCGTAGAAGACAGCGAGGTGCTCGACGATCGTCTCTGTACTGACCGGCGCGCCCTGGCGCAGGAAGGCGGCGCTCTCCAGCGTGCGGCGGAACGCCTCGGGGTCATGCTCGATGCAGATGTCGCGATTCATTTGCAGCAGCGGCTCCAGTTCGGTCGCCGTGAAGTGCTTGACGAGCCCGAAGTCGAGGAAGGTGACCCGGCCGCCCCGGTGGAAGAGGTAATTGCCCGGGTGCGGGTCGCCATTGAACGCGCCGATTTCGTACAGGCTGCGGAAAACGAACCGGTAGATGGTCTCGGCGGCCAGGTCGCGCTCTCCCTGCGGCCAGCGTGCGAGCTCGGCGAAGCGCGCCCCGTCCGCCAGTTCGGTGGTCAAGACCCGCCGGGTGGACAGCTCGGTGACGATAGAGGGAACGTGGATGGTCGGATGGTCGCGGTAGTAGGTCGCGAAGCGCTGCTGGTTGGCGGCTTCACGGCGGTAATCAAGTTCCTCCAGGACCCGGTCGCGCAGCTCGGCCAGCAGAGCGTCGACGTCCTGGGCCGGGGCGGTGATGCGCAGGATCCGGCGCAGCAGGGCAACGTTGCGCAGGTCCGCCGCCATCATCTCGGCTATGCGCGGGTACTGCACCTTGACGGCGACCGCCTGTCCGTCGAGGGTCACCGCGCGGTGGACCTGCCCGATCGAAGCAGCGGCTATCGGATGCGGATCCCAGCGGGCGAATACCCGTCCTGGTGGCGCCCCGAGTTCCTCCTCCACGACGGCAGCGGCCAGCTCCGGCCCCATCGGCGGGACGCTGTCCTGCAGTCGGGCGAGAGTTCGACGGGCAGCAGGGGAGAGCCCGCTGTCGACATAACTGGCCATCTGGCCGATCTTCATCATGACGCCCTTCATCGCTCCGAGGGTGTCGGCCACGTCCTCGGCGGTCTGCAGAGCTAGGTCCGCCCGTAGCACCTGACGCTGCTGGCCTGCAGCCGCGTAGAGCCGCGGCGCACTACTCACATATCGCAGACCGCCACGAGCGAACAGCCGGAATGCCGCAAGGGCCCGGCGGCTCCTCAGCCACGCGACTGCCCTAGCCGACACTGCCCTAGCCGACACTGCCCTAGCCGGCGGAGGGCATTCCGCGCCGATACGCCGCCAGGATCGCGAGCCTCTGCACGATGGCGTCAGGCGTCTCTCCAGTCGCCTCGTACAGCTCGTGGATCAGCAGCTCGGATATCAGGTGCAAGCCGGCCATAAGATCAGCCAGGCCGTCAGCGTCCTGCGGAATGAGGGCTAGCAGCGCCCACGCCTCCAGCTCCGGTGAATCCAGGCTCGCGGTGAGAAGCCCGACGGCCGCCTGCAACCCATCTGGAGAGTTCTTCATGTCTCCTCCGGTTCCGCTCCGACGCGAAAGCTGTCCAGTGCGCCGGTGCTTGTACCTGGCAACACGAACCTGGCATGCGGGCTGTTCATTGTCGCCGCCGGTCGGGCGGGGTCTGCTAGGCGCCTGGGACTCGTCCGAGTGCGAGGGCGAGCAGTGCTGGCGCGAGGGCTAGCAGGACCGGGGTCAGGGCGAGGGCGGCGGTGGTGGCGCGCAGTAGCTGGCGTCGCGTGTGGCTGAG
>DASXKI010000357.1:0-29406 GCA_036496945.1 Streptosporangiaceae bacterium
CACGAGCAAGCCAGGTTCGCGGCGGTCCAGTCAGCGTGGCCGGCCCCGCCTGGTCTGGCTGCGGAGGCCGCTCCAGCAACGCAGGCCCCGCCGGTCCCGGCCACGCCAGCGTCGCCTGCGACCGGGATGCCCGAGGCCGGGATGCCCGAGGCCGGGATGCCCGAGACCACGACGACCGGGCTCGCACCTCCGGCCTAAGACCCCTGTCGCCAGGACTCCAGGTAACGCTGCTGCGCCTCGGTCAGCTCGTCGATCCGCGTGCCGAGGGAGGCCAGCGTGAGCCTGGCGACCTGCGCGTCGATGGGGGCTGGCACATCGATTACCAGGCCGGCCGTCGCGCCGGGCCGAGCGCTAACGTCGGCCTGGCCTTGCGCGGCACCGGCGAGCCATGCCAGCGCGAGTGCCTGCACGGCGAACGAGGTGTCCATGACGGCGGCCGGGTTGCCCTCGGCCGCGACCAGGTTGACGACCCGCCCTTCAGCCAGCAAGATGAGCCGCCGGCCATCGGCGAGCACGTACTCGGCCGCGTGGGGCCGGACCGCCGGGTGCACCTCGATCGCGAGCTCGGTCAGCGTAGCTACGTCGATCTCCACGTCGAAGTGGCCGGCATTCGCCAGCATTGCGCCATCCGGCAGTGCAGCGAGCTCGGCTGCGCCGATAACTTCGCGCGACCCGGTGGCAGTGATGACCATCTCACCGAGTGGTGCCGCCACGCTCATCGGCATGACCCGGAAGCCCTGCATGATCGCCCCGAGTGCGCGGACCGGATCCACCTCGGTGACGACCACCTGAGCGCCGAGGCCGCGGGCACGTTCGGCGATGCCGGACCCGCACGGTCCGAAGCCGGCGACCACGACGGTCTTGCCGGCCACTAGCGTGTTCGTCGCGCGCAGGATGCCGTCCAGGACCGACTGGCCGGTGCCGTATTTGTGATCGATCATCCGCGTGATCGCCGAGAGCTCGGCAGCGATCATCGGGAAGCCCAGCGACCCGGCTGCGGCCATCCGCCGCAGCCGGGCAGCCCCGGTCGCGGTCGCCTCGCAGCCGCCGCGCACGCCAGCGACCAGTTCGGCGCGTGCCTCGTGCAGCGTGTTGACCAGGTCCCCGCCATCGTCCATGACCAGGTCAGGCTCGCTGTCCAATACCTGGTGGATGTGCTCGTAGTAGGCGCTGCGGTCCACGCCTGAGCGCGCCTGCACGATGACACCGGGCTCCGCGGCCAGTGCGGCGGCGATGTCGTCCTGCGTGGACAGCGGATTTGACGCGGCCAGGTGAACGCGTGCGCCCCCAGCCGTCAGCGCGCGTACCAGGACGGCTGTCTCCGCCGTGACGTGCAGGCAGCAGGCGATCGTGAGTCCGGCAAAGGGCTGCTGGCTGGCGAAAGACGCGCGCAGCATGCCAAGCACCGGCATCGCGCGCTCGGCCCACGCGATCCCGGGCTGACCGGCGAGGGCCAGCCCGGGATCGGCAATGTCAGACGACGGGCCGCCCGGCCGGTCAGTACCGGTAGTGGTCGGACTTGTACGGGCCATCGACCGGCACGCCGATGTAGGTCGCCTGCTCCTTGGTCAGCACCGTGAGCTTGACGCCAAGAGCGTCCAGGTGCAGCCGCGCCACCTTCTCGTCCAGGTGCTTGGGCAGCACGTGCACGCCGAGCGCGTACTCGTCGGTCTTCGTGAACAGCTCGACCTGGGCGATGACCTGGTTGGTGAAGCTGTTAGACATCACGAAGCTCGGGTGACCGGTCGCGTTGCCCAGGTTCAGCAGCCGGCCCTCGGACAGGACGATCACGGCGTGGCCGTCCGGGAACGTCCACTCATCGACCTGCGGCTTGATCGTGATGCGCTTGACGCCAGGCAGCCGGGACAGGCCCGCCATGTCGATCTCGTTGTCGAAGTGCCCGATGTTGCCGACGATCGCCTGGTGCTTCATCTGGCTCATGTGCTCGGCCGTAATGATGTGGAAGTTCCCTGTCGCGCTGACGAAGATGTCGGCGGTGCCGACCACATCCTCCAGTCGCGCCACCTGGTAGCCGTCCATCGCCGCCTGCAGCGCGCAGATGGGGTCGATCTCGGTGACGATGACCCGGGCGCCCTGGCCGCGCAGCGACTCGGCGCAGCCCTTGCCCACGTCGCCGTAGCCGCAGATGACGGCGACCTTGCCGCCGATCAGTACGTCAGTGGCCCGGTTGATGCCGTCCACCAGGGAGTGCCGGCAGCCATACTTGTTGTCGAACTTCGACTTGGTCACCGAGTCGTTCACGTTGATCGCCGGGAAGCGCAGCGACCCCTCGTTCGCCATCTCGTACAGCCTGTGCACGCCAGTGGTCGTCTCCTCGGTGACGCCCTTGATCTCTGCTGCCACCGCCGTCCACTTGCCCGGAGTCCGCGCGAGGGACTCCGTCAGCACCGTCAAGATAACCTGCCACTCCTCGGCGTCGTCGTCCTTGGCTGCGGGCACCGAGCCGGCGGCCTCGAACTCAGCGCCCTTGTGCACGAGCAGCGTCGCGTCGCCGCCGTCGTCGAGCAGCATGTTCGGCCCGGCCTCGCCCGGCCAGGTCAGGGCCTGCTCCGTGCACCACCAGTACTCGGGCAGCGTCTCGCCCTTCCAGGCGAACACCGGAATGCCCTTCGGGTTCTCCGGGGTGCCGTCGGGTCCGACCGCGACCGCAGCGGCTGCGTGGTCCTGGGTGGAGAAAATGTTGCAGGAGGCCCAGCGCACCTCGGCGCCGAGGGCGGCCAGGGTCTCGATCAGCACGGCGGTCTGAATGGTCATGTGCAGCGAGCCGGTGATCCGGGCGCCTGCCAGCGGCTGTGAGTCAGCCCACTCGGCACGAACTGCCATCAGGCCGGGCATCTCGTGCTCGGCCAGCCTGATCTCGCGACGGCCGAAGTCGGCCAGCGACAAGTCGGCAACCTTGAACGGGATGGTCTCAGCGGGCATGCGGACTCCTGTGTCTTTTTGGTCTTCTGGGTTCGTGGTTTTTGTGCTTTTGGGCCTCTGCGGCAGCACGGGCATCCGGCCCCGATCCGGAGCCACAGCACGACGGTACGACACGTGGCGTACCCACGGCACACTCAGTGCATCAATTCTGACAACAACTTGTAAGATTAGCGTCATGCGGATTACGGAAGCGGCACGGCGGCTCGATCTGACGCCCCGGATGCTCAGGTACCGGGAGTCACTCGGCCTGCTGCCCGTCCTTCGTCCGGTCCGCCGCCGGACCGCCGCGTGGCGGCCAGAGCGCGGGCCACACCGGGCGATCGCAGACCCGGCGGGCGCGAAGCGGGCGGGCGCGAACCGGGCGGGCGCGCACCGGCAGTTCTCCGACGCCGATCTGGCGGCCGTGGCGCTCGGCCTGTCGCTGGAGCGGCGCTATGACATCAGCCCGGTCGCGCTCGCGTTCGGCATCCGGGTGCTCGCCGACCCGCGGGTCCGGGCCGAGGTCGCCGAGCTCGGGCGCCGGATCGGCCGGATCCAGCCGCCACCAGCGCGCGCTCTCGATTTCGAGCAGGAGCGCGCGCTCCGGCTCCTGAGCCAGCCGTGATCGGAGCTCGTGTCAGACGCCCTGGCGAAAATAGGCGGCGGGCGTGACGCCGGTCTCACGGCGGAACGCCTGAACGAACGCGCTGTCGGAGTCGTAGCCAACGTGCCGCGCCACGTTCCCGACCGGCTCGCCGCGCGCTAGCGCAGCGAGCGCCGCCTGCACCCGCAGCAAGGTGCGCCACCGGCCGAAGCTGACGCCCGTATCGGCCAGGAACGCTCTGGACAGAGTGCGCTCGCTCGCCCCGACCTCGCGGCCCCATTCGGCCAGCGTCCGGCCGTCAGCCAGGTTAGCCGCGATCGCGTCCGCCACCTGCCTGGCCCGGTCGTCGGCTGGCATGCGCACCTCGACTGTGGTCATCGCGACCGGCCGAAGGAGGTCGACGAGGACAGCCTCGGCATTCGCCCGCTGCCCAGCCGTCAGGCCGGGGTCGGCCAGGTAGCCGATCAGCTCGGCCAGCAGCGGGCTAGCCGAGACCGGCGTCGGCTCGGTCCAGCTGATCGGGCACCGCGCCGGCCGGACGTAGGCGGACCGCATCGTAGCCGTTCCCGCCGAGAGCGTCTCGTGTCGCAGGCCTGCAGGTATCCAGAGCGCCCGGGTGGGCGGCAGAACCCAGGCAGATTCCTGCGTCCGCACGGTCAGCACGCCGCTCGCAGCCCACGCCAGCTGGTGATCAACGTGCGTGTGCCAGTCGAACACCAGCCCGGCTGGCATGGGAAAGGTCGCGACTACGACCGCCGCCGCCGCCGGGTCGATCTCGTCGGCGGCGCAGTAATCATCGCGGCCAGCAGCCGTAGGGTCATGTCCATCTTGCGACACAGCTTGGCAGCCTACGCCGTTGGCTGGCGCCGTCCCGGTTCCTAACGTGGTGACCATGAACGATAACCATGCCAGGGTGTGCACGAGCCCGGAGTGGGCGCAGCATATCCAGAACGACATCCTGCCCGCGCTCACCCGCGACATCGATCTCGGCGACCAGATGCTCGAGATCGGCCCGGGGCCAGGCGCGGCGACCGAGTGGCTGCGCAGCCGGGTCGGCAAGCTGACAGCGATCGAGATCGATGCGGCCGCGTCGGCGCTGCTCGCAACCCGGTACGACGGCACCAACGTCGAGATTGTCACCGGCAGTGCCGCCGGGCTCGCCTATCCGGACGCTTGTTACGACTCAGTCGGCTGCTTCACGATGCTGCACCACGTGCCAACGCTCGCGCTCCAGAACAAGATCCTCGCCGAGGCGTTCCGGGTACTGCGGCCTGGCGGCGTACTGATCGGGTCCGACAGCCTGGCCAGCACCGGCCTTCATGACTTCCACTCAGGCGATACCTACAACCCGATGGATCCGGCCTCCGTTCTCGGCCGTCTTCAGACGGTTGGCTTCGACAAGATCACCGTCGTCGTTGATGACGTCCTGAAGTTCATCGCCGAGAAGCCGGCTAGTGCGCGAGCCGATAATCCAGCCGTTAGTGCTGCCGACGACTGTGCTGCCGACGACTGTGCTGCCGACGATGCCGCTGATTGGGCGGCTGGCGACGCGGCCGGCCGGGCAGCCGAGGACCGCGCGTGACCGGCGACGGCCCGCGCGCCGCCGTGGTCGGACTTATCGGCCTGGCCGCGACGGCCGAGCAGGTGCTCCTGGCCGCAGCAGTGCCAGCCGACTCCGGCAGCTCGCAGCTATGGGCCGCGCTGCCTGTGGTCGCGCATAACACCGAGTTCCGGCGCCAGCAGGTGCAGCGGCTGCGCGCCGTCCGCAGCGGCCAGGCGCCGCCTGAGTTCGCTGAGGTCGATCACCGGTCGGCCGCGCTGTATGCCGAGTTGTCGGCGCAGCCCGCCGACGCCGTCGCGCGCGACAGCTGGCGCGTCGCCGGCGAGCTGGCCGAGGAAATGCGCCTAGTCAGCAGCCAGGACCTGCTGGAGCCTGCCAGGAACCCGTGGCTGCGCGGCAGGCAGCTGTGGCTCCAGGTCATCGTGCGCGGGTTCTGGCACCCGGCCGGGCACCTTGGCGAGTATTACGTGCGCCACGGGCAGCCAGAACGCGCCGTCGCGCTGGCCGAGCACGCGGTCGCGACCGCCGCCTACCTGGCCGCGCCACCACCCGCCCGGGGCATGGCCACCTACAACCTGGCCTGCGCCCAGGCAGGCGCTGGCCTGCTCGACGAAGCGGCGGAGGCCGTCCGGGAGGCGGTGGCGCTCAACCCCGACGTGCGCGCCAACGCCCGGCGCGATGGCGACCTGACGGCGGTCCGCGACAGCGGCCGGCTGACCGCGTTGCTAGGCGGCTAGTCCGGGCGCTTGCGGGCAGCCCGGACTGCCGACCGCCCGACGTCGCGCAGGGAGCGTCGCCTTGCGGCCCTGACGGCGGGATCGGCGAGGTCGACGCGGCCCGCCTGGTAGATATCCGGTTCCAGGAAGATCAGCTCGGCGATCGGGACGGCTGCGCGGATCCGGCGCTCCGCCGCATCGATCCCGGCGGCGACCGAAGCCGCAGTGTCGTCGTGCAGCACGCCGATCTTGGCCGCGACGAGCAGCGTCTCCGGCCCGACGTGCAGTGTCCGTAGGTGGATGACCCGTTCCACCTCCGGGCCTGCCTCGAGCGCGCCCACGATCGCCGCCTCTACGTCTGCACTGGCCGACTCGCCGATCAGCAAGCTCTTCATCTCGGTCGCCAGGACCACGGCGACGATGCCGAGCAGTACGCCGATGCCTACCGAGCCGGCGCCGTCCCAGGCGTCGTTGTGGGTCACCGTAGCGAGGGTCACGCCGATCAGCGCGAGCAGCAGGCCGCCGAGCGCCGCGACGTCTTCCAGCAGGACAGCCGGGAGCTCGGGTGCCTTGGCGTGCCGGATGAAGTTACGCCAGCCGGCCCGGCCTCTGCTGTGGTTCGACTCTTTGACCGCAGTCCGCAAGGACAGGCTCTCCAGCACCATGGCGATGGCGAGCACGACGATCGCGACAACGGGCGACGTGAGGTGCCCGGGGTGCCTGATCCGGTCGACGCCCTCGTAGACGGAAAACACGGCGCCGACGGTGAACAGCACGAGCGCGACGATGAACGCGTAAAAGTAGCGCTCCGCGCCGAACCCGAACTGATGCTCTTCAGTTTCTTCCCGCTGCGCCCGGTTGCGGCCGAGCAGGAGCAGTACCTGATTGCCTGAGTCGGCAATTGAATGGACGCCCTCAGCCAGCAACGACGCCGACCCGGTGATGACGAAGGCGACGAATTTCGTCAGAGCGATGCCGAGGTTAGCCGCCAGCGCCGCAAAGACTGCGCGCTTGCCACCGCCGTGCGGCCCCCCCGAAGCCGGTGCCTCGCTTGTGGCGATGGGCTATCACTCCCGCGTGCTGCCGGCCGCCGGGTCGCGTGCCTCGTCGATCAGCAGCACCGGGATGTCGTCGCGGACTGGGTACGCGAGGCCGCAGTCCGGTCCCGTGCACACCAGCTCGCTGGCAGCATCGTCGGCGCGGAGCGGCGAGTGGCATTTCGGGCAGGCCAGGATCTCGAGCAGCCAGCTGTCGATCTTCATTACTGTCTCCAGTCGCTCGTGGTGGCCGGGCGCTCCTCGCTCCCGAGCATCAGCGATCTTACCGGTGCACCCTACGCATAGCCGCACCGATGATCCCTGCCTGGGGCCCGGAACTGGCCCGGCGGACGTGGCCGCCCGCGGCTAGCGGAGCCGCCCGCCGTCGGTTGGCGCCGACCGCAGGACCCGCAGATGGCCCCGGCGGCCGACCTCGACGCCCTGGCCGGTGGGCTCAGCGGGCGTGCGGGGCGATGTGGCCTCGCGAACGGCGTTGGCGAGCGCCTCCAAGTCATCCGGCTCGACTGGCTCCTCGGGCGGCTCGCCTAGCGGGAGCCTGACGACGTCCCAGCCGCGAGGCGCGGTCATCCGGTCGGCGTGCCGGGCGCACAGGTCATAGCAGTGCGGCTCGACGGATGCCGCCAGGGGGCCGAGGACCGCCGTCGAGTCCCGGTAGACGTAGGTCAGGGTGTACACGGCGACCTGCTTGCAGGCAGGGCGGGAGCACTGGCGAGCGGTCAACGGAGCACCACCCCGGCCTGGCGCTGGCACCCGGCCGCGAGCAGCACCCGCGTGCCGGGGATCGGGGGGTCGTGAAGGTCGCTCACAACGGCTGACGGTATCGATCGCCAGACGGTAACGCCACCACCCGGGGCACACTGCGCGATCGTGTCTTCGGTGCCAGAACGAAGCGGCCAAACTGGCTGTCAGAGCCTGGGATACGCTCAGTTACTGTGCACGACGGCAACGGCATCGGCCGTGCGGCAGCGGGCCGGGTCCGCCGGCGTGATCGGCACGGCCGCGGGCTGCGCGGTTCGCTCGTGCCACCCGAGGTGCCGCTGCACCGGACGCGCTCTGAGCGGTTCG
This sequence comes from Streptosporangiaceae bacterium, assembly GCA_036496945.1. Lineage (GTDB taxonomy): Bacteria > Actinomycetota > Actinomycetes > Streptosporangiales > Streptosporangiaceae > JAJYUU01. The sequence goes on from DASXKI010000357.1 coordinate 7,927, forward strand.
ACGATCTTGTCCTGCTCGCGGTCTCTCAGCTGGAGCCACGCTGGGAAGCCGAATTGTCGGGAGTCGAGTTCGGCGTCGAGGAGATCCCGCCGGTCATCCCCGATAACGATGATCCAGAGCCGATACCGCTCGCCCGGCTCGAACCTGGCTCTGGCCTGCCCGGTGACGCCGTCCTGCCCGGTGACTTTGGCCTATCTGGTGACTCTGGCCTGCCCGGCAGCTTTGGCCTGCCTGGCAGCTCTGGCTTGCCTGGTGACCCGGAGGCGGTCGGTCACCCGGCGCCGGACCTGTCGGGACCGACGGATCTGGTCGGGCTTCCCGATCTGCCGGAGCTTACGGTCAGGCCCGCGCGGATCGTCCTCTACCGTCGGCCGCTACTGGCTCGCGCCGACGGCCAGGAAGAGCTGGCTGAGCTCATCCTTGACGTGATCGTCGAGCAGTTCGCCCACTGGCTGGGCGTGGATCCGCAGACCGTCGATCCTGGCTACCCGACGGATGAGTAGCCCAGCGCCCAGGTAGCCCAGCGCCTAGGTAGAACGGCGCCCAGGTAGCCCAGCGCCTAGGTAGAACGGCGCCCGGAGCGGCCCGGCGCCCGTGTAGCTAAGGCGCCGAGATCTTACGGCAGGATCGCCGACAGCGAGTTCGTCACTCCGGGCAGCGGTATCCACGTCGGCGAGCTCGGGACCGCCAGGATCGACTGCACGGTCCCGCCGGAGGTAATGATGCGGCCCGCGTAGACCGGGCCGCCGCTCAGCGGCGTCACAATGACCGAGAATTCGGTGGCCTTGCTGCCCGACGGCGATGCGATCGGCACTACCACCGACGAACCGGCGCCGATCTGCACGACCCGGCCCGCCTGGCCGGTCACCGGCAGCGTCGCCGTCGCCGTCGTGATACGGACGGTCGCGGCATGCTTCGGCGCCGATAGGACAAGCTCAGTCTTCGCGGCCGATCTAGGCGGGTTGTCCGCCACCACGCCCTGTTCCAGGACCTGCCCGCTGCTCACCGCAAGCGCCCCGGGCGTGCCGGCCGGGCCGCCGGCCAGCAGCAGGGTGGCAGCCACGGGCACGCTCGAGGTGATGCTGATGGCTCCCGGCACGCCCGCCAGAGAGGGCAGCGGGATCGACAACACCGAGCCCCCCAGCAGGTCGATGCCAGTCCCGCCGGTGGGGTGGTAGGAGCCCCTGGCGGTGACCGCCGTGATCTTCACCTGCGCCGAGGACGTGCCGGGCACGGCGATGTAGAGGTCATGTGACCCGGCGGTGCCGGGCATCCCTGGAATGACCAGATGCCGTGCTGGCGCCTGGGTAGCTGGCAACCAGTTGCCGTCCTGGTTCGCCGACTGGTTCTCCCTGACCGCTGCCACGACCTGGCCGACGCTCGTCGTGACGTTGAGCGCGATGACCTTCGAGGACTGGAGCAGTGCTCCGAGCGACTGGACGACCATGCTGTGCGGCGGGACCGTGATGCCGTTGTCGGCTCCCCCGAGCACCGGCGGGCCCTTGGTGATGTCGGTCAGCACGGACACCTGCGCGTCAGCAGCCTGCGCGCCAGTGTTCGCCAGGTAGAGCTCGATCCTGCCAGCTGGCGTCTGGCCTGGACCGACAAACCAGAAGCTCGTCCCGGGCGCGCCGCATTGCGCGGTGACGAGCCCGCCCGGACTCGTCTGCTCAACCTCCAGGCCCTGGGCCATGGCGCCCGTCGCCTGGACCTGCACGCCACCGCGTCCGGCGCTCGTGCTGACACCAGGGCTCGAGCCCGGCCGCCCGGTCTGCTCAGCCTGCGACAGCGGAGCGGCCGCCGCGACGCTCGAGATCTGAAGAACGCCCGGCCGGGTATCGGTGGCGAGGACCGCGCCCGCCGTGGTGCTGCCGCCTGGCGTCAGCCGGGTGACCACCGCGCTGCCCCCCGATGCCGATGCCGGGATCGCAGTCACCGCCACGGAGGCCGTCGTCGGCGCGGCCGAGCCGGCCGCCGGGCACACTCGCACCGCGCTCGACACCGTGGCGCGGCTGGACTCAACGGCCCGCTGGGCAGCCAGCCGCGCCGCGGCAGCCGGGTGCCTGCTGGCTGGCAAAAAGTAGATCCCGGCGAGCGCCAGTATGACGAGCACAGCGAAGATCGGCCGACGGTATCGCACCCGGCTCACCACGTCTCGGCCTCGCCGTCGCGTCCAGGCGCAGGCCAGCCTCGCGAGGCCCTGTCCTCACTGCCGGGCCAGTCGTGATGCACCTCGCCGGCCGGCGGCAGCGACTCCAGCACGTCACCCTCGTCGGGCCACGGCTGCTGACCCGGCGCTTGCCAGGCAGCATCGCCGGCGGGGCCTGCCTGTTCCTCCGGCCAGCTCTGCTGGTCTGGTTGCGGCCAGCCCTGCTGCTGGTATTCCTGCGGCCAGGGGTGCTGCTGCCCCGCGGACGGCCACGCAGACGACTGGTTGTCGGCTCCCCAGGTCCCGCCCGGGCCGTGGCCGCCAGGTGACTCCTGATAGCCAGGCTGTCGCTGATACTCCTCGGGAACCCGGTAGCGGTCCTCGCCCTCGTACGGGGCGCCACCGCGGCCAGCGGGCTCGCGGCCGTAGTCGGAACCGTCGTGACGGCCGGGCGCACGTGAGTAGCCGGCGCCGTCGGCGTCACCAGGCCGGTCGGCATAGCCAGGCTCCCGGCCGTGGGACGACTGCGGATAGCCAGGGGGTCCGGCGTAATCAGCCGCGTCCGGATATCGCGACCCGGACGGCGATCTGCCCTCGGCGGGACCGGCGTACCGGTCGCGGCCACCCTGCGGGCCCGCGCCGTAGGGCTCGTCGTACGGGGTACCCGACGGCGACGGCGCGCTGCGGCGCGGCGCGTCGCCGTAGCCAGGCGAGCCCCCGTATGGCGCATCACCATAAGCAGGCGAACCGTTGTAGGGAAGCCCGCGCTCGGCACTACGCGGATCCGCGGACGCCGTCCAGTCATCCGGCGGATCGCTCATGAACCGGCTGGCAGGCTGCCCGGCGGGCCAGGCGGACCCCGGGGACTCCGTCGGGTCTGAGACGGGTGCACCGCGATGCCTCCGGGGAGTTCCCGCGGTGAAGACCTCGGTAGCAGAGCCACTCGCGCCAGCGCCCCTAGCTACAGCAGCGCTACCGGCGACAGCAGCACCTCCAGCGACCGCAGCGGCACTGCCAGCGCCGGCCGCCGCCGCGGCGTCCCTAGCGGCCGCTGCCGCCCTGCGGCCTGCTGTTAGCCCGCCGCCAGCACGCGCTGGCAGCCCGCTGCCACGCCGCCCAGACTGCCGCCCAGTGCCGGAGGTGCGACCGGCATCACTGTCCATGCCGTCAAGAGCGTCGTCGCCATCTGGCCGTCCGGCACGCGTGCCGCGGCCGGACCGTCCAGTGCGGCCAAGTCGCTTGCCGCGCGTTGAGCCCGCACGGCTGGAGCGGCCAGCCTTCCCGCCACGGCTCGGCCGGCCGGGCCCACCTGGCCGTGTCGCCCGTGCCCCGCTGCTGGCACCGGCCGCGCCTACCAGGACAGGCTCGCGCTCGTCACCCGGCTCGCCAGCCAGTGCAGCGGCATCGTCAGACTCGGCGGCGTCGCCGTCCAGGTCGCCCGCCACCCCGACCGGCGTCGCTGCGACTTCCATTTCGGCCGCCGTCCGGATCCCGGGCAGCGCGAGCGTGGCCACGACCACGAACGCCAGCAACTCCAGCGCCATCACCAGGTCGTGCACCAACGCGCTCCTGCCGATGGTCAGCGTCCCGCCGCCGGGAGGCAGCTTGAACGCCTGCGCCCAGCTGCCGGCCGGCGAGGCGACCGGGGCGAGCGAATGACCGTTGACCGAAGCTGACCAGCTCCCGGCCGGCTCTGCGAGCAGCACCGTCCCGCCCGCGGCCGGCACCCTGGCCCCGGTGACGCCCACTGGCCCCGACGCCACCGGGACGACGGTGCCGTCTGGCTCTAGCACGCTCACCCGCGACGGCGGGTCGGTCAGCCGCCACAGGTCGAACTGCCCCGTCAGGCTCATGCTGACCCCGGTCAGGCCAGGAACGTTGTTGAGCACGCTGGCCAGACCGCTATCGATCGGGGCGCGCATGAGCACGAAGCCAATGTCGAACCTGGCGAGCAGCTGGCTCTGGTTGACTGCCTCGCCGCCGCCGGGCGCGATCAGCGCGGCGACGGCCTTGGCGAGCGCCGTCTGTGCCGCAGACGCCGGGGTCAGGTTCGGGTCAGCAAACAGCGGGCTGCCCCCGCGCAGCACCAGGAACGAAACGTGGCCGCCAGCCGACGCCAGCACCAGCGTGCGAAGTTGCCTGCCAGCAGCGCCCGTGGTCGACACCAGCGATGGCACGACCTGGCTGGACGCTGGCCCGATAGGCCCGCTGACGCCGTTCATGATCCAGTAGGCGGCCGCCAGCACGGGCGCGGTGCAGGCAACGAGCGCCAGGATGGCCACCGGCACGCCGCGAACAGACATCAGCCGACGCAGGCCGGTGCGGCCGCCTGCTGACAGCGTGCGGCCGAGGCCGTCCGCGGCCGCTGCGGCGGCGAGCAGCAGGCCGGCCGCCGCCACGGCGAGCGCCACCCCCGGCCACGCGGTGATCGGCTGGCCGCCGGCCGCGGTGACGGTCATACGACTGGCGAGCAGCCCGGCACCGAGCCCGAGCACGGCCACCAGCCAGCCGGCCACGATCAGCGTCAGCCGCCGGGACGCCAGCAGCGCGGCCAGGCCGGTCAAGAGCAGCGCTCCGCTCACCCAGTACGGCGGCAAGCCAGGCCCGCCCGGGCTGAGCAGCAGTAGCGACCGGGCCGGCAGGCTGGCTGACGCAAGTCCCGGCTGCTGGACCCCGGCTTCGAGGAGCAGCCCGGTGGGGTGCTCGAGCAGCGGGATCAGCCACGGCAGCAGCAGGACGGGCGGCGTCAGCACGACGATGGCCAGGTTGCGCAGCAGTGCCCGGGCTGGCCGCCGCAGCCCGAACCCCAGCCCGGCGGCGACGACGCCGATGACAGCCATCGGCCATAGCAGCGGGACGAAGGCGGCACCGACGGTGACCGCCAGTCCGGTAGCCCACGCGGCCCGCCGAGCGATCTTGGGCGGCTGGCTGAACATCCGCCCCGCCAGCAGGCCGATCAGCGGGATCAGGACGAACGCGACCGCGCTACCCAGCCGGCCGGCCGAGATAGCGCCGAACGCGATCGGCAGCAGCGCATAGGACGCAGCGGCCCACACCCGGATGGCGACCGACTTGGTCACGCGGCGCAACGCGAGGAAGGCGGTAACGCCGGCCAGCGGCACGCAGCCCAGCAGGAGCACGTCGATCGCCAGCCAGGCCTTGCCGAGAAGCACCGTCGCCAGCAGCGCCACCAAGCCCACGTACGGGGGCCCTGCGCTGACCGAGCCGATCCCGGTCGGGTGATACGCGCGCAGGAACTGCGACCACAGCCCGGACGCGCCTTCCCACGCGGGCAGCAGCGCGCCGCCGCTCAGCGTGCCGCTGGTCAAGAGCGAGCGCTCCGCGACCCCAGTAATGACGACGAGCGCGAGTACCAGCAGGACGCCAGGCCGGGTCAGCAGGCGCTGGAGGAAACCGCTATCGACCAGCAACGAGTCGTCGTCAGTCGGGTCGTCCGTCGCGTGATGGGCCCCGGCGAGGTCCTCGGGGTCCGGCCGGGACAGCGCCGTCGCCACGAACTCTGCAATTTTGCGGATGGACCGGCCGGCCGGGAGCTCGGGACGCAGCCTGCTGTAGGCGGCCCGGCGGCCGCGGGCCCGTCGCCGCCGGGCGTTGCCCAGCTTGAGCGGATGACCGACGACGCCGAGGACGGCCGCCGACTCATCGAGCGCCGCGGCGGGCCGCTTAGCCACGAGATAGAAGATCGTGCGCGTCAGCGACAGCATGAGGTTGCCGGCCAGCGAGATCAGCATCGCGCCGAACGGCAGGTTGCCGAACAGCGTCACCAGGCCGTTGCGGCGACCCAGCAGGCGGGCGCGGCGCCCCACCGAGATGGCCCGCCGCCCGCGGCTGGCCGCCTGGGCGTGGAATACGACGGAGTCGGTGATGACCCGGACTCGGTAGCCAGCGGCTTGTACCCGCCAGCAGAAGTCCACGTCCTCGCCCAGCAGTGCCATGCCAGGGTCGAAGCCGCCAACCTGCTCCCAGACGTCGCGCCGGATGAGCATGCCCGCGCTGGACACGGCCAGGGCGTCTCGGTCGCCGTCGTGCTGCCCCTGGTCGACCTCGCGCGACTCGATCCCGGTGATGCGGCGGCCTGCCGTGTCGATGGTCAGGCCCGCCTCGAGGATGACATCCCGATTGGACCAGTCCATGAGCTTCGGCCCGAGCACGGCGGCAGTCGGCGTCTCGGCGGCACCGCGGAGCAACTGCTCTAGCGCATCCGCGGCGGGCTCGCAGTCGTCGTGCAGCAGCCACAGCCACTCGATCTGGTCAGCGCGACCGCGGCCGGACTGGCCTCCCGCCACTGGCGCGCTCGCCGCCTTGTGCTGGACCGCTCGCCGGACCGCCACCGCATAACCGGTGGACCGGTCCATCCCGAAGACGACAGTCTGCCCGAGCAGTGCCGCCAGCACCGAGCCGCTGCGATCGCGGCTGCCCGTGTCGACGGCCACCACGCGCTGGACAGGCCTGGTCTGCTCGTTCAGCGCCTCCATCAAATGCGGAAGCCACGTGGCACCGTCGTGGGCAACGATCACCGCGGTCACCACGTGCTGGGAATACGAGTCGATAGGCGACAAGAGATTCGCTTGCTGTCCGGGGTTGGCTGGCCGGGCCGACGGCACTGAGGTGCCGACTCGCCCTGGTGGGGTACCCGTGAACAATACGCGAATCTGGCCCAACTTTATGGCCAGACAGGATGTGCCGACCGGGGCGAAGGCCCTGCGCGCTGGCTAGACCGCCTGCCGCTTCAGCCTGCGTCGCTCCCGCTCAGAGAGCCCACCCCAGATCCCGAAGCGCTCGTCATGGCCAAGCGCGTACTCCAGGCACTCTGACCGGACCTCGCAGCCACGGCAGACCCGCTTGGCCTCGCGGGTCGAACCACCCTTCTCCGGGAAGAACGCCTCCGGATCTGTCTGCGCGCATAGCGCGCGATCCTGCCAGCTCTGCTCCCCGGCATCATCTGCGCCGATGCCAAGCGCGTCGTGCACCAGCGAGACGATGACGTCTGCCACTGCACACCTCCCTGCCGTCAGTTCCCCGTGCTCCCGCCCCCGTCTGCTTCGGCGCGAGAATTACATGAGTGAAATTACACGCGCGTGTCTTGCTACTCGTCAAGGGAGATACGTGATAGTGGGCACCCGGTTGCCCGTGATGAGGGGAAAGTCCATGAGATATTTTCCGGGAACGGGGTCGGCTTCCCCCCGTCCCGGCCCGCCGGGCCGCGGTCGCGCCGGGCTCAATCGGCGGGTCAGCGCGCACGGCGGCGACCATGGTTGGGAGACTTTCGTCCATGCGCATCACAGTTCTGGCCGGCGGAGTGGGTGCCGCCAGGTTCCTGCGCGGCCTGCGCGCGACGCTCCCCGACGCCGTCATCACCGTGATCGGCAACACCGGCGATGACTTCACTCCGTTCGGCCTGCACGTCTGCCCGGACCTGGACACGGTCATGTACACGCTCGGCGGTGGCATCAGCGAGGAACAAGGCTGGGGCCGGGCCGGCGAGAGCCACACCGTGCTGTCGGAACTCGCCGCCTACGGCGCCGGGCCCAGCTGGTTCGGCCTCGGGGACCTGGATATCGCCACGCACATCCTCCGCAACGAGATGCTGGCGGATGGCCTGCCGCTGTCGGTGGTGACCCGGCGCCTCTGCGAACGCTGGCAGCCGGGAGTCACGCTGCTGCCGATGTCCGACGATCCGGTGCGGACGCATGTGACCATCGAACTGGACGGCCGCGAGCAGGACGTTCACTTCCAGGAGTGGTGGGTCAGGCTGCACGCCGCCGTCCCGGCGCGCCGGATCGAGGCTGTCGGCGCCGCCGAGGCCCAACCTGCTCCTGGCGTGCTGACGGCGATTGATGCCGCGGACTTCGTGCTCTTCCCGCCGTCGAACCCGGTGGTGAGCATCGGGCCGATCATGTCCGTCCCTGGCATCGCCGACGCGATCCGGGCTAAGACAGTCGTCGGCGTTTCCCCGATCATCGGCGGCGCCCCGGTGCGCGGCATGGCCGACGCCTGCCTGGCGGCGATCGGAGTGCAGACGTCCGCGACTGCGGTCGGCGCGCATTACGGACCTGAGCTGCTCGACGGGTGGCTGGTGGACGACCAGGACAAGGACGCGGTGGACGCGCCCGAACTGGCTGGCATCATCGTGCGGAGCCGCCCCTTGTACATGACCAGCGTCGCTGCCTCAGCGGAGATCGCGAGGGCCGCTGTGGACCTCGCGCTGGAGGTCCAGCGGTGACCAGCCAGCGGTTCACGCCAGGTCCGGCCCAGCTCACGATCCTGCCGGTGGCTGGCCTGCCGGAGATCACGGCCGGCACCGACCTGGCCGTGCTGATCGCCGACGCTGCCATCGCCGGTCCTGGCCTGGTCGACGGCGACATCCTGGTGATCACCTCGAAGATCGTCAGCAAGGCCGAGGACCGAGTCATCAAGGGCAACCGTGACGACGCCATCTTGGCCGAGACCGTCCGGGTCGTCGCGCGCCGCGGTCCGACCACGATCAGCCAGACCCGGCACGGCCTGGTGATGGCCGCAGCCGGCGTGGATGAGTCCAACACCGAGCCCGGCACGCTGGTGCTGCTGCCGCTCGACCCGGACGCCACTGCCCGCCGCCTGCGCAAGGCCATCAGTGAGCGGGCCGGCGCGCGGCTCGGCGTGATCATCACCGACACCATGGGCAGGCCGTGGCGGGCCGGGCAGACCGACACCGCGATCGGCGCGGCCGGGATCACGCCGCTACGCGACCACCGCGGCCAGGCCGACACCTTCGGGAACCTGCTCGAGGTCACGGTCGCCGCGGTGGCCGACGAAATCGCGGCCGCCGCCGACCTGGTCAAGGAGAAGACGACCGGCGTCCCAGTCGCGATCGTCCGCGGCCTGTCCGACCTGGTCACCGACGCCGCCGGGCCGGGCGCGGCCGCAATCATCCGGCCAGCCGCCGAGGACATGTTCCGGCTCGGCGCCGCCGACGTACTGACGGCCCGCAGGACCGTGCGCGAGTTCACGTCCGCGCCGGTATCACCCGACGCGGTCCGCCGAGCGATCGCGGCCGCGATCACTGCGCCAGCGCCGCATCACAGCCAGCCGTGGCGATTCGCCGTCCTGGAGTCAGCGCAGGCACGGACGCGGCTGCTCGACGACATGCTCGCGGCATGGAAGGCGGACCTGACGGCGGACAGCTTCACCGTCGAGCAGATCGCGAAGCGAGTCCGCCGCGGCGAGCCGCTGCGCAACGCGCCGCTGATCATCGTGCCGTGCCTGGTCGCCGACGCCGCGCATACCTACCCGGACGCGCGGCGCAACGCATCCGAGCGGACGATGTTCGTCGTAGCGCTGGGCGCCGCCATCGAGAACCTGCTGGTCGCCCTCGCCGTCGAAGGCCTCGGCTCCTGCTGGATCTCTAGCACGCTGTTCTGCCGTGGCGTCACAACGCACGCACTAGGCCTGCCACCGGACTGGGAGCCCATGGGCGCGATCGGCGTCGGCCACCCGGCCGCACCGGCCCCCGACCGTCCCGCCCGCGACCCCGAGCAGTTCACCGTCCATCTGTGATCGCTCGAGTCGGGCCGGTCCGGTGCGGTTGCTGCACTCTGGTGCTGCAGGAGCGTCACCAGGTGCTCGGTTGTGGTCCTAGCGGGCGTGGCGCGGATGAGAATCTAGGGCGACGGCGATCACGAGGAGATCAGCGATGACCCGGCCCCTTGGCACGCGGCCCGCGTCTCAGCGCACCCCTTTGACCGCCGAGGAGAAAGCCCGGGGCATCGCGAACTTCGCGCCCTATGTCGGCGAGACACTCGTCGTCAAGGGACGTTTTAGGGTGACGGCAGATACGCCGGAGATGGTGGAACTGTTCCAGCATGTCGCCCGCAGGGTGAGCGACATGCTCCAGCGGCCTGTGGTCAGCTACGCCAACGGCAGGGACATCGTGATCACCTTTGGCGACGATGCGCCCGGCCCAATCGGCAGCGGATCCCCGGATGCAAGATGAGAGTCCCGCAGCTTTCGGTACACCACGTGCCGGCGGAGCGGGACCTCGTCGACGTCCGGGTCGTCGAAGTCCTCCGCGGGATTACTGGTCATTCCGATCCGCCGCATCAGCGCCTGCGAGCGACTGTTCGCGGCCATTGTCACCGCCAGGATCTCCTCCAGGCCCAGGGTGTCGAACCCGTAGGCCAGGGCCGCCCGCGCTGCCTCGGTCGCGTATCCGTGACCCCAGGCCGCCCGCGCTAGCCGCCAGCCTGCCTCGACGCCCGTGACCGGCATCTCGTCATCCAGCAGCTGCAGCCCCGTGAAGCCGATGAACTGGCCGGATTCGCGGACCTCCACGGCCCAGAACCCGAACCCGTGCCGGTCCAGGTCGTCCTGGAAGTTCAGAACCCAAGCTGACGACTGCTCGAAGGTGAGTACAGGGCCAAGGAACTGCCGGACCTCCGGATCGGCGTTCATCGCCGCCCACGGTGTCAGGTCAGACTCCTGCCAACCGCGCATGATCAGTCGTTCTGTATTGATTTTCGGCATCCCCTTTAGATTATCCAGCGGTCGCGCCGAGCGCCGGGCAATCGGCCGGTCACTCGATGCCCGGTAGCCGCTTACCCTTGCCGGCATGCCGATATTCGGGTTGATGCACGAACTGTGGGACCGCGTAGACGGGACACAGCCCGTTCCGCCCGCCTGGGTGATAGCCGTGAGCGGCACCATCGCCCTGCTGATCGTGCTGAACCCCCGCACGTGGAGCCTGGCGCGGAATTCGATCACGATCGCCCACGAGGGCGGCCACGCGCTGGCCTCCGTGCTCAGTGGCCGGCGGCTGGACGGGATCCGCCTGCATTCAGACACCTCGGGCGTGACTTACTCGCGCGGGAAGCGGACCGGTCCCGCGGCAGTGCTCACGTCGGCGGCGGGCTACCCCGCTCCGTCGCTGCTTGGCGCCGGGGCGGCCTGGCTGCTCGCCGCACACCACGTGACCGCGATGCTGTGGCTGCTGCTCGCGCTGCTGGCCGCGACGTTCCTGGCGATCCGCAACGCTTACGGCGTCCTGGCTGTGCTGGTCACCGTTGGCGCGGTCCTCGCGGTGAGCTGGTTCGCCACCGCCGCGATCCAGGCGGCATTTGGCTACACCGCCGCGTGGTTCCTTCTCCTCGGCGGGGTTCGCGCGGTCGCCGAGTTGCAGAGCCACCGCCGCCGCAGCCGCCGCCGCGGCCAGGTGGACACGTCAGATGCCGACCAGCTTGGCCGGCTGACCGGACTGCCTGGCGGCGCCTGGGTCGCAGTTTTCGCGCTCGTTTGCCTCGCCGCGCTGGTGCTCGGTGGGCGCCTGCTCGTCCCCAGCATGCTGCACCTGCCGCACCTCGGCGGCTAGCGACTCGCGGTCTGTTGCTCCCGCGGGCTCACGGCTTGCGCGCCACGCCTGCCCAGAGGGCAGCCGGGCTGTTTGCCTCTTCCTCGGACTCGGGCCGCCAGTCTGGGACGTTGGTCATGCCAGGCTCGATGAGCTCCAGGCCGGCGAAGAACGGCGCCACCTCGGCCTGGCTGCGGAACCTGACCTTCTCGGCCATCATCAGGTTAAGCCGGTCGGCCATCGCGGCCATCTCCGCCGCGTGGATGTCCTTGGCCGGATGCGACAGGGCCAGATAGCTGCCGGACGGGACCGCCGCTATGAGCTGTCCCACGACCGCATACGGATCGTGGTCGTCGCTGAGGTGCTGCAGGATTGCCATCAGCATGATCGCGACCGGCTGGGAGAAGTCCAGCGTCTCCGCGGCCTTGGCGAGGATCTGATCGGTGTTCCGGAGGTCTGCGTCGATGTAATCGGTGGCACCTTCGGGCCTGCTGGTCAGCAGCGCCCGCGCGTGCGCCAGCACCACGGGGTCGTTGTCGACGTACACGATGCGGGAGTCCGCCGACACGAACTGTGCCACCTCATGCGTATTGTTCGCGCTCGGGATGCCAGTGCCGATGTCGAGGAACTGCCGGATGCCCGCGGTGCCGGCCAGGTATGTCACCGACCGGCGCAGGAACGCGCGGTTCGCCCGCGCCGAGTGCACGATGTCGGGGAACGCGGCCATGGCCTGCTCGGCGGCCGCACGGTCCGCGGCGAAGTTGTCCTTGCCGCCGAGCCAGTAGTTATAGACACGGGCGACGTGCGCCACGCTCGTGTCGAATGCCGGCGCCGCACCCGGCCCAGGCGCCGTCTCGCTGGTTGCCCGTGCGCCCTCACTGGCCATTACGCTGCCCTTTCGCTGGTCCGCTGCGACCAATATTGCCGTATTTACCAGCAGATTATCGGCCCGGCTCCCGACCCGCTACGCAGGTCGTGGTCATGCCCGCTAGATCTCGCTGATCAGGCCCTTCAGCTGCCGTTCGGTCTCGGCCGGAGTCTCGGCCTCGGCGCTGAGGCTGTTCATGACCTCGCGGTAGTGATCGGTCTCCGCAGGCCTGTCCAGGTACAAGGCACCGGTCAGCTGCTCGATATAGACGATGTCCGGCAGCTCAGTAGCGGCGAATCGGAGAATGGCGAACGATCCGCCCGCGGCCGAGTGACCGCCGCGGTCGAACGGCATCAGCTGGAGCGTCACCTGCGGCATTTCGATGAGCTCGATCAGGCGCTTTAGCTGAGCGCGCATGACGTCCCGGCCGCCAAGCGGACGCCGCAGCGCGGACTCGTCGATCACCGCCCACACCCTGGGCGCGGCGTCCGGCCTGGTCAGGATCTGCTGCCGTTGGAGCCGCAAACCTACGCGCCGTTCTATCTCGTCGGCCGACGCTGAGCGATGGCCGAGCACCGTGACCGCGCGCGCGTAGTCCTCGGTCTGGAACAGGCCCGGCACGAACTGGAGCTCGTAGGTCCTGATCAGCGACGTAGCCTGCTCGAGCCCGACATAGGTCTCGAACCAGTCGGGCATGACGTCGTCGTAGCTGGACCACCAGCCCTGGCTGTTGGCGTGCTGCGCGAGGTTGAGCATGCGCCGACGCTCGTCCTCGTCGTCGACGCCGTACAGGGTGAGCAGGTCGGCGACGTCGCGTTCCTTGAAGCTCACCCGGCCGTGCTCGACCCGGCTGATCTTGGAGCGCGACGCCCGGATCTCGTAGCCGGCCATGTCGGGGGTGATGCCCGCCGCCTCGCGCAGCTTGCGCAACTGGCTGCCCAGGAGAATTCGCAGCACCGTCGGGCCGGTGATCACTTCAGGAGAGCTCAGCTCGTCCTCCGGCTCCTCGCCGGGCCGCTGAACTACGCTCACCGTCGCTCCCGCGCCACGCGGCGGAGCGCAGCGCCGCGCCCCACCATGTCAGTCCCTTGCTCCGTTGTGTCCAAGCGCGCGCAGCCAATGCACTCCAGCGATGCCAGAACAATGGCTCGCCAACGGCCTATACGCTCACAGCACGCTACCACCTGGGACGGAGTGCATCGGCGCTGCTGCGACCGTGCCGTCGCCTTTTACGCGCGACCGTCAGGAGGCAAGGTCGTCGAACTCGCCATTCCGCACGCCGACCAGGAAAGCGGCGACCTCACCCCGCGTGTAGACGAGCGCCGGCCCGTCTGGCTGGCGCGAGTTGCGCACCGCGACCCGCCCGTCGGACAGCGCGGCGAGCTCCACGCAGTTGCCGCTGGGGTTGCTCGCGCTGCTCTTGCGCCATTTCACGGACCCTAGGTCGCCCGCCACCATGCCATTCGTGACCTGCATCGAATCTCCCTGGCTTAGATAGAACCAGCGCGACGCGCGTCCCGATGCGCACGCCAAGACGTGCCGCCGTGACCGCGCCAACGCGATCGTGTGATTGCAAATGCACGTGCAGCTGCACAGCGGCAGTAGCTTACAACGCCGGAAGCGAGCTAACAAATGCAAATGCACGTGCAGATGGAGGTTGCGGCTGCTCTGTGCGTGAGGCAGGATATGACCATTAGCGCCATTTTTTTTCGGTTCCGTGTGCCAGCTACCCACTTGGACCTGCGATGACGACGCGCTCAGCCGCATTAGCGCCGACCCGCGGCGTTGACTGGCGGTGGCTTGAGTCAGCCGTTCACACGGCGTGGCGCTCGTGCCGGGACTGGCCGTGTGAGCGAGGCGGGGCAGACGGCAGCTGGACCACGATGCCCAGGATTGCGACGCACACGCCGACCCCGGCTGCCCACGCCATCGCGACCGCGCGGAGCTTTACGTTCCAGACAATGCACAAGTGGGGCGCCAGCGATCGCGCTGACGACGTCGCGGCGGTCGTCACCGAACTGCTAACCAACGCGATACGGCACGCCCTGCCGGAGGCCTTGCAGGCCACCGGAACGCTGTCGCCATGGCCCGTGAAGGTCGGCCTCCTGCATCCCGGCTCCCATGTCATCTGCGCGGTCGCGGACCCGAGCGCCGAGGTCCCGCAGCTGCGCGAGCCCAACTGGCAGGACGAATCAGGACGCGGGCTGCTGGTGGTCTCCTCACTGAGCGATCACTGGGGCTGCTGCGCCACGCCAGGCGAGCAGGGCAAGGTCGTCTGGAGCGCGTTCGCGACCACCGCTCGCCCCTACTAGCGCCGCCGAAGTACTGACAGCTAGCCGCCGCTAGGCAGGAAGCAGCGGCAGCGACGCGCGCGGGCCGCGGACAGACGCGCATACGCCGTCGCTCGCGGCTGATGCCGCCATCCGGTCGGCTGACGGCGTGCCGTACAGCGTGGTGCGCTGTCGGAGCGGCCGCCCGGTCGGCGCGACGAGCTCGGCCATCTGGCTGATCGTCTTGTAGGACCCGTTCTCTGAGCCGGCCATCCGGCTGATCGTCTCCTCCATCAGGGTGCCGCCGAGGTCGTTCACGCCGCCACGCAGGACGTCCTGGCACACATCGGCGCCGAGCTTGACCCACGAGCACTGGATGTTGTCGATCGCGCCGTGCAGCATGATCCGCGCCAGCGCGTGCACGGCCCGGTTTTCCCGCCGGGTGGGGCCAGGGCGCGCCATCCCGGCCAGGTAGATCGGCGAGCTCGCGTGCACGAACGGCAGCAGGACGAACTCCGTGAAGCCGCCAGTGCGCTCCTGGATCCCGCGCAGGACCCGCAGGTGCCCGACCCAGTGCGCGGGTGTGTCCACATGCCCGTACATCATCGTCGAGGTCGTCCGGATGCCGAGGTCGTGCGCCGTGGTCATGACCTCGATCCATGCCGACGCCGGCAGCTTGCCCTTGGTCAGCACCCAGCGGACATCGTCGTCCAGAATCTCCGCCGCCGTTCCCGGCAGGGAGTCGACGCCCGCCTCGCGCGCGCGGCTGAGCCAGTCCCGCACCGACAGGCCAGTGCGGGACGCGCCGTTCATCACCTCCATCGGCGAGAACGCATGCACGTGCATGTCCGGGCAGCGCCGCTTGACCTCGGCCGCGATGTCGAAGTAGGCGGTGCCGGGCAGGTCCGGATGAATGCCGCCCTGCATGCAGACCTCGGTGGCCCCCGCTTCCCAGGCCTCGACGGCCCGGTCGCCGATCTGCTCCATGGACAGCGTGTAGGCATCGGCGTCCGTCCGCCGCTGTGCGAACGCGCAGAACCGGCAGCCGGTGTAGCAGACGTTGGTGAAGTTGATGTTGCGCGTCACGACGTACGTGACATCGTCCCCGGCTGCTTGCCGTCGCAGGTCATCGGCCAGCGCCGCCAGCGCGTCCAGTTCGGCCCCGTCGGCGTCCAGGAGCGCCAGCGCCTCAGCATCGCTGATCCCGGCCGGATTACGCTCAGCGCTGCGCAGCGCGGCCAGCACGTCGGCATTCGCGCGTCGCGCCGCCGCGGATGGCGTGGCCGCCCGCTCGATCCGGGCCGCCCCGTCGATCCGGGCCGCCGGGTCGATCCTGGCGCCGATCTCGTCCCAGTCGCCGTAGACCTCGGCGAAGTCGTCCCGGCGATCTGCCGTGCGGCCGGCCGTGTCGATCGAGGTGAACAGGTCGGTCCGACCGCTCTCGCCCAATCCGGCAGCACTGTCCCAGCCGCCGTCCGGCTCCTGCCACGGCAGCCCGCTCGGCTGAACGCTCACACGGGCCAGCCCGGTCGCCGGGTCAGCCAGCGCCGTCACATGACGGGCCAGCCGCGGGTCCAGCCAGGGCTCGCGGATGTAGCCGGGGTAGATCGTCAGCCGCTCCGCGAGCTCGAACCCGCCCGCCGCCGTCCGCGCCGCCAGATCGTCGATCTGCGGCCATGGCCGCTCCGGGTTCACGTGGTCGGGGGTCAGCGGCGACACGCCGCCCCAGTCATCGATGCCAGCCGACAGGATGAGCTGGTACTCATCGCCGATCAGGTTCGGCGGCGCCTGGATCCGGGCCGCCGGGCCGAGTACCAGCCTGGTCACCGCGATGGTGGCGGCCAGGTCTGCCAGCTCGGCATCCGGGACGCCGCGCATCTTGGTGTCGGGCTTGGCCCGGAAGTTCTGCACGATGACTTCCTGGATGCCGCCGTACTCGCGGGCGACTTGCCGGATCGCGAAGATCGAGTCCGCGCGTTCCGCCAGCGTCTCGCCGATCCCGATCAGGATCCCGGTCGTGAACGGGACGCTGCTGCGCCCGGCATCCTGGAGCACTCGCAGCCTGACGGCCGGGTCCTTGTCAGGGCTGCCGAAGTGCGGGCCACCTCGTTCCGTAAAAAGTCTTGTGGATGTTGTCTCCAGCATCATGCCCATCGAGGGGGCAACCGGCTTCAGCCGCTGGAAGTCTTGCCAGCTCAGCACGCCGGGATTCAGGTGCGGCAGCAGCCCGGTCTCCTCCAGCACCCGGATTGCCATGGCGCGCACGTAGGAGAGCGTGTCGTCGTAGCCGTGGGCGTCCAGCCACTCACGCGCCTGCTTCCACCGGGCTTCCGGGCGGTCGCCGAGGGTGAAGAGCGCTTCCTTGCAGCCAAGCGCGGCGCCAGCGGCCGCGATCGAGAGAACTTCATCAGGAGACAGGAACGGGGCCGACAGCCGACCCGGCACTGTCACGAAGGTGCAGTAGGCACAGCGATCCCGGCACAGTCGCGTCAGCGGGATGAAGACCTTCCGCGAGTACGTGATGACGCCAGGACGGCCAGCCGCGGTCAGCCCGGAATCCCTGACCCGCGCGGCATACGCCAGCAGGGTGGTCAGGTCATCGCCGCGCGCCTGGAGGAGGATCGCAGCTTCGGCCTGGTCGAGCGACTTGCCGTCCCTGGCCCTGGCCAGGGCGCGCCGCAGCGCGCTCGGGCTGGCCACCGGGTCTGCCGTGGCCGGCTGCGCGGTGCCGAGGCTGGACTCGCGGGCGCTTGGCTCGTCGGCGCTGATGGCAGTACCTCTTTCGTCGTCGGGCATACGGCCTATTCCAACCCTAGGCTGCCGAGTGCAAGCAGCCCTGCCGAGGCCAATGGGAGCGTTAACGAGGGACGGCCCCATGTGCTTCCCGTCACAGTGCTTCCTGGCCCAGATCGGCTCCTAACTCAGATCCGCTTCCCGGCTCGGATCGCCCTGTACCTCAGATCGCCCGGTAGTCCCGGACGCTCATCCTGTGCCCGCGGCGCGGCGGTCCCTGCCCGCCCAGCTCGATCAGGCGCGTCACCCGGTAGCGCTGGCCCGCGTAGGGCGACAGCAGCTCCAGCATGCCCGCGTCATCGGTGACCTGGCCGGCCAGCGTCCAGCCCACCAGCGCCGGGATGTGGTAGTCACCCACGCTAACGGCGTCCGGGTCGCCGCAGGCCCGCTGCCTGACCTCGGCTGAGGTCCACGGTCCGATGCCGGGCAGCGAGCGCAGCTTGCGGTCCGCGTCGGCGGCCGGGAGGCAGGAGATCGCCTCGAGCCGGCCTGCGGCACTGGCCGCGTTTGCGATGGTCCGTGCGCGCACCGCCTCGACGCCGGCCCGGTGCCAGTCCCAGGACGGGATGGCCTGCCATGTGGCAGCGGACGGGATTACCCGCATCCCGGCCGGGGCCGGACCCGGAGCTGGCGACCCGTACCAGGTCAGCAGCCGGCGCCAGGCCCGGTTCGCCTCTATGCTGACGACCTTCTGCTCCAGCACGGCCGGGACCAGGGCCTCGAGCACTCGCGCTGTCCGGCTGATCCGAAGGCCCGACAGTTGCTGGGCGAGATCGCGCAGCCGCGGCTGGGCCGGCCGGAACGCGGTCGGGTCGTCACTCGCCCCGAGCAGATCCGGCAGGGTGTCGAGCAGCCAGGTGGCGCCGTGGCCCCACGCCGATGCACGGATGCTCGTGACTGGTTCGGCGGCTGGAGTCTCAGAGCCACCTGGCTCGCCTAGCGCGGGACCGATCCGGACCAGCCGCAACGTGCCTGGCCCGTCTGGCGTCAGCGAGGTACGCCAGATGGCACCGCGGTCGTCGATGCGGAGGGTCGGATCGCCTGGCCCGCGCCTGTGGACCAGGAGCGTCAGGCGCACGTTGAGCGGGAACGCGGCGTGCCAGTCGCGGCTCAGGCCACCGGGCATGCTGTCCGGCGCTGATGGCGCCGAGCGCACGCGCATCCTGTCTGGCGCCGACGGCGCTGGCCGCACGGCGATGGTCACCGGCTCGCCACGCGGCTGACCTGCTCGCACGTCCACCTCCGCTCCCCACCTCTAACCGGTACCGCCTCGCAGCAGTTGCTGCCACGGCGCCCGGGTGCCTGTCACCTGCGCCCGGCTGCTGCACCGAGCACGCCGCGAGTCGGGCATAGTTGGCTAGATGCTGTACTCCACGATTCTGGCAGGTGGCAGCGGCACGCGGCTGTGGCCGCTGTCACGCGCTTGCGACCCTAAGTTCCTCCACCCACTGACCGGCACGGACCGGTCGCTACTCCAGGCTACTGTCGACCGGATCAGCCCGCTGTCGGCCGCCGACCAGATCTACGTGGTCACGGGCACCGCACACGCCGCTGCGATCTCGCGCCAGCTCCCCGACGTGCCGGTGGCTAACATCCTGGTCGAGCCGTCGCCCAAGGACTCGTGCGCGGCCGTGAGCCTGGCCTGCGCAATTCTGGCCAGACGCGATCCCGGAGCCGTCATGGCGGCCTTCTCAGCCGACCAGCTGATCGGCGACCAGGCGCGGTTCATCCAGATCATCGAGCAGGCGACGGCAGCGGCACGGGACGGGTACCTGACGACGGTCGGCATCCGGCCCGCCCACGCCGAAGTGCGGTTCGGCTACCTGAAGCTTGGGGAGTCGGCGGGCGGCTCGGCACGGACGGTGGCGGAATTCAAGGAGAAGCCCTCGGCTGAGCTCGCCGCCAGCTACGTGGAGTCCGGACAGTACCTCTGGAATGCCGGAATCTTCGTGTTCGGCGTAGACGTGTTCCTGGCTGAGCTGGCCCGGCAGCGGCCGCAGCTGAGCGCCGGCATCGGCCAGATCGCCGACGCCTGGGATGGCCCCGAACGCGACGCCGTGCTGGCTGAGGTATGGCCAGGCCTGGAGAAAATCTCGGTCGACTACGGGGTGCTGGAGGGGGCTGCGGCGGCAGGCAAGGTGGCGACCGTGCCGGCCGACATCCCGTGGAGCGACGTCGGCGACTTTGATTCCCTCGGCGAGTCGCTGCCGGCAGACGAGTCGGGCAACCTGGTGATCGCCGGCCGGGCGCACGTCATCGCGCGGGACGTCAAGGATGCCGTCATCGTCTCCACTACCGACCGGGTCGTCGCGGTCGTGGGCCTGGATAACGTCGTCGTGGTCGATACCGCGGAGGCCACCCTGGTGTGCGCCAGGTCGCGGGCGCAGGAAGTCAAGCAGATCGTCGGGGAGCTGCGGGACCGCGGGTACGACAGCCTGCTGTAGCGGCCGAGTACAACGCTGTAGCGCTAGTCGGCGCCCTGGGCGGCCGCCCGCTCATAGCTGATCATGTGCGCCTCCGCGGAGGCAGCCCAGCTGAATTCCATGGCCCTGGAGTAGCCCGCGTCACCGAGCGCAGTCCGGCGGGCGGGGTCTCCCAGCAGGGCCTGGAGTGCCGCCTGGATGCTGCCGGCATCCGGCTCGGTGTAGGCAACGGCGTCGCCGCCTACCTCCGGCAGCGCCGTGCGGTGGGTCGTCAGGACCGGAGCGCCGCAGGCCATCGCCTCCAGCGCGGGCAGCCCGAAACCCTCACCGGTGCTGGGGAACGCGACAACCTGGGCACCCCCGAAGAATCCGGGCAGGTCGTTGAAATGCAGGTAACCAGGACGGATCAGGTGCAGGTGAGCAGGCACTGAGGCGATGGCCTCGTCGACCTCCTCGCTCCAGCCACTGGCGCCCGCTAGGACCAGCGCCGGCGGATCAGTCATATCCGCGACAGCGGCCGCCCAGCCCGTGATCAGGGCCGGCACGTTCTTGCGCGGCTCCAGCGTGCCGAGATAGGCGACGTAGGGCTTGCCATGCAGGCCGAGCCGGTCGGACACCTGGCGCAGCTGCCGCTCATCCGGGCGGTGGAACAGATCATGGTCGACGCCGTGGTAAGCCACGTCGATCCTCGTCGGATCGGAGGCCAGCACCCTGACCAGTTCGTCCCTGGTCGCCTTGGAGGGGACGATCAGGCGGGTGGCGCGGCGGGCCGACGTGCGAATCGCCGCCTTGTAGAACGTCGCGATGACGGGGCTGTGCGCGTCGGGCGCGGTGAAGAAGGTCAGGTCGTGGATGGTGACAACGACGGGCTTGTTTGGCCGCAGCGGCATCGAGTAGTGCGGAGAGTGAATCACCCCGGCCTCGACCTGCTGGGCCACGAGCGGCAGGCCGCTCTGCTCCCAGGCCAGCCGGGCGGGTCGGTGCGCAATGGCGGGCGGCCCGGCGACCACTCTGGCGTTCGGCACCAGCCGGCCGTATCGCTCCTCGTCAGCCCGCTGGCAGGCGACGGCCAAGTCGGCTCCGGCCGCATCCAGCGCACTGACCAGGCCATCGACATATCGGCCCAGCGCACCGCGGTCAGCGGGTACCGCAGTCGCGTCAACCAGCACACGAGGCGCCACAGCCAGTACCGCTCCTTTCCCCTCCGCTACGCGAGGACGTACCTGCCAGGACCTGTGCACGCCAGGACCTGTGCTCGCCAGGTCGTGCTCATGCCAAGACGCGCAGACATGACCGAAAGCCCCGCCCTGGAAGTCCCGTCAGATCCGAGCGTACGCCCTCGGCGGCGCAGACGTGCCGCGGTGGCAGCGCGTCCGCGCGCGACTTGCGCGCACCCGGCGAGTGGCCTTCCAGACTTCAGTTCTGACCTGCCAACTTGTGCACGTCAGGTCCGCCGGACGTCCCGGCGCAGGCCGCAACAGCCCGCTGACCCGACGGGACCAGCTTGCCTTGCTCGGTGGCGCGCAGCCCTTGCTTGATTGCACGCATCCCTTGCTTGATGGCACGCATCCCTTGCTTGATGGCGCGCAGCCCTTGCTCGATTGCACGCATCCCTTGCTTGATGGCACGCAGCC
>DASXKI010000358.1:0-4628 GCA_036496945.1 Streptosporangiaceae bacterium
GAGCCCTGCTCGTCGGTGGCGCGCGATCCGGCCGGGGGAGCGGCGCCGGGCAGGTACTTGCCGGTCAGCACGCCCTGGGCGATCGGCGACCAGACGATCTGGCCGATGCCTTCCCGCTGGCTCAGCTCGACGACCTCGGACTCGATCACCCGCCAGATCATGTTGTACTGCGGCTGATTGGAGATGATGCGGTCGAGGCCCATCTGGTCGGCGATCTTCAGCGCCGCCGCGATCTCATCCGCGCGCCACTCCGACACGCCGATGTAGAGCACCTTGCCCTGGCGTACCAGGTCGTCGAAGGCGCGGAGCGTCTCTTCGAGCGGCGTCTCGTGGTCGTAGCGGTGCGCCTGATACAGGTCGATGTAGTCGGTCTGCAGGCGGCGCAGCGAGCTGTGGACCGACTCGGTGATGTGCTTGCGGGAAAGGCCGCGGTCGTTCGGGCCTGATCCGGTGGGCCAGAAGACCTTCGTGAAGATCTCCACGGACTCGCGCCGGACGCCGTGCAGCGCCTTGCCGAGAACCTCCTCGGCCTTGGTCCTGGCGTAAACGTCCGCGGTGTCGAACGTGGTGATGCCTTCATCGAGGGCGGCGGCGACGCAGGCCAGAGCCGCATCCTCTTCCACCTGGGATCCGTGGGTGATCCAGTTCCCGTAGGCGATCTCACTGACTTTCAGGCCGCTGCGGCCGAGGTGACGATGTTCCATATCGGGTCAACCTAGCGGAGGCGCAGCAAGAGTCGCGGTGCGGGTTAGACCTTGTCGCCGCGGTTGACCCTGGGCTTCGGGACGCGCATCCGGCGCAGGCTGATCCCGCGCATGACCGTGTACATCACGACACCTTGCGTGCTCTGGCCGGGGAAGCGCTCGCCGGCCAGCCGCTTGACCTTATTGCCGACGTACCAGCCCTCGACGACGATGAGCAGCAGCAACGCGACCACGACCGCATCGGCGATGACCTTGGTGGTATTGCCGGGCACGACCAGCAGCACGATGAGCACGACCACCATGAACATGTAGTACTCGCCGATGCCGCGCCGCGCGTCGACGAAGTCCCTGGCCAGGGCGCGCACCGGACCCTGATCCTTGCGCGGCAGTGCCCACTGCTCGCCGCGCTGCAGGGCCTGCGTCTTGCGGAGCCTGTCATCGCGCCCGCGCTGCCTGGACTGCTGGGAGGCAGCCTTGCGGTCGGCGGGCGCCTGGAAGGGCTGGCGGCGGTTGGACTGCGCCTCGTTGCGCTTGGGCGTCGGTGCGCCCTTGGGCGCGGTCTGGCTGGACCGTGCCCGACGAGCCTGCTCGTCGTCGGCAGAGCCGGCCGCTACCTGATCATCATCGAGCAGCTCGGGTGCGTCGGTAGAGCGTCGTCTGAACACGGACACAGCCTACCGGGATGAACGACGCAGATCTGTCCGGTGCGCATGCCCGGCGCGCCGATTGTGCGTAGCCGCCCCGAGATCTGCCGGGCCGATCTTGGTCCGTGGTGACGGTTCCGGCGGCTTCGTCGTAGGCTTAAGGCGAGATCTGCCAGCAATATGTGCGTTGCTTTCAACGGCGGCAGTCCGTGACCCCGGACACGCTGCGGCAGCAGGACTTCCGATCGAGGGGATGGTCGCGCCCATGGGCGTCATGAAGCGGGTCACGATGGTCTTCCGAGCCAAGGCCAACAAGGCGCTCGACCGGATGGAAGATCCTCGCGAGACCCTGGATTATTCCTACCAGACCCAGCTGGAGTTGCTCCAGAAGGTGCGCCGCGGGGTGGCCGACGTCGCGACGTCGCGCAAGCGCGTCGAGCTTCAAGTCAACCAGCTGCAGCAGAACGCGGCCAAGCTGGACAGGCAGGCGAGGGACTCACTGGCCGCCGGGCGCGAGGACCTCGCCCGCGAGGCGCTGACCCGTAAGGCCACGCTCCAGACACAGCTCGGGGACCTCCAGACGCAGTACGCCCAGCTCCAGGGCGAGGAGGAGAAGCTAGGCCTGGCCGCGCAGCGCCTGCAGGCCAAGGTCGACGCCTTCCGGACCCGCAAGGAGACCATCAAGGCCACCTACACCGCGGCCGAGGCGCAGACGCGTATCAACGAGGCCTTCACCGGGATCTCCGAGGAGATGGGCGATGTCGGCCTGGCCATCCAGCGGGCCGAGGACAAGACCGCCCAGATGCAGGCGCGGGCTGGGGCCATCGACGAGCTGATGGCTTCGGGCGCGCTCGACGACATGGTGAGCGGCCCGCACGACGACATCCAGGCCGAGCTGGACCGGATGGGGGCTGGCCACGGCGTCGACCACGAGCTCGAGCAGATGAAGGCCGAGATTGCCCAGAGCGCGCCGCGGCAGATCGAGGGCGCGCCCGCCGGCTCGAGCGACGGGGCAGCGGCCGAGCCCGCGCAGGCAGGTGACCCGGAATGATCGTCCGCATCCTCGGCGAGGGTCAGCTCGAGGTGCCGGAGTCCGCGTCCGGCGAGCTGAACGAGCTCGACGGGGCGCTGGAAGCGGCGGTGGACCGCGGTGATGAGGCGGCGTTCCGGGCCGCGCTGGTAGCTCTGCTGGCCAAGTTGCGGGAGGTCGGCTCGCCGACCGAGGCCGATGACCTGCGGCCGTCTGAGCTGATCATCCCCCAGCCAGACGCGACCATGGACGAGGTGCGGAAGCTGCTGAGCGACGAGGGCCTCATCTCCGGCTAGCGTTGCGGGCGTTCCTGCCGTCGTGCTTGCCCCTGGCCTGGCTCTGGCCTGGTCTCGCGTGCCCGGGCCCGGCCCGGCATCGAGTGAAGGCTGGCCCGACGCCGGGCATGGGACGGCATTGCTGGTTATATGCCATTTCATCGGGCGGGAACGGATGAGCCCACGATGCCGTTATCTCAGTTAGATTCAGTAGATGCTGAGGCTGCTTGCAGTCGGCGCACGGCAGTCTAGGGCAGGGTAAAGACCCTGCCCTCAGCACTGTCTGGGATCAGGTGTAATGAAGTGACAGGGCGGCACTGCAGCCGCTCAGAAAAGGGAGGCGGCGCCGATGGCGCGCACTCGCTACGCGTCCGACCCGGGACTGATCGCGCGTATGGGCGCGACGATGTTCTTGCTCGGGCTTGTTTTCGCCGGATTCGCAACCGGCCTGGTGTATCTCATCGCTTACTACAGCGCCCATCGGCACGGCGCCAGTGGCGGGACCGGCAGCACCGGCGTCCTGATCTTCTTCGCCGCGGTGATCGGCATCGGCAGTGCGATTGGCTCGTACTACTGGTCCGACAAGATCGCGCTGCGGACGTCGGGAGCAAGGCTGGTAGGCCCGAATGACGGGCCGGACGCCGCGAGGCTGCACGGCATCGTGGACCGGCTGTGCGCTCTGGCCGACATGCCCAAGCCGAGGATCGCGATCGCGCCAACCAACATGCCGAACGCCTTTGCGACCGGGCGCAACAGCAAGGCTGCCGTGCTCTGCGCGACTACGGGCATCCTGGACCAGAGAATTCTGACCGACGAAGAGCTTGAGGGCGTGCTGGCGCACGAGATGTCGCACGTCGCCCACAAGGACGTCGCCGTGATGACAATCGCCTCGTTCCTGGGCATCATCGCCGCGCTGATGGTGCGGTTCGCGTTCTACTCCGAACTGTTCGGCGGCGGCCGCCGGGACAGTAACAACCAGAGCGCGCTGCTCGTCATCCCGATCATGCTGCTCAGCATCGTCGTGTACGCCGTCAGCTTTTTGCTGATCAGGCTGCTGTCGCGGTACCGCGAGCTGTCAGCGGACCGGTCCGGCGCGCTGCTGACGGGGCGGCCTGCCGCGCTGGCCAGCGCCCTGGTGAAGGTGACAGGGGACATGGGCCGGATCCCCGTGAAGGACCTGCGCGAAGCCGAGCCGCTCAACGCGTTCTACTTCGCCCCGGCGCTGCAGCCCGGTCAGAACCTGGCCACGATCTTCTCCACGCACCCGTCGCTGAAGCGGCGACTGGCTGAGCTGGACAAGATCTCCAAGCAACTGGGCCAGTAGATCGGCCGATAGCCGACAGAGAGGTCAGACGTGGGGTTCCTGGACACCTTGCTCGGTCGGACAAAGCCGGTGCAGGCCAACCTGGACCAGTTGTTTGCGCTGCCTGGCGCCGCACTGACGCTCGAGGCCGGCACGGACTTCAGGCCGACCGGCTCGGGATCGGTCTGCTTCCGTGCCGTGGAGGGCAAGGCCTTCGGCGACATCGAGAAGGACGTTCAGGACCTGCTCAACATGGGCCAGGACACCGTGCCAGTGTCGGTATCCACCGACAAGTACAACTTCACGTGGCTCGTCTGTAAGCACTCCCCGGATGACCCTCAGGGCCTGGTCACCGACCTGCACGCGGTGAATTCCTCGCTGGAGAATGGCGGCTTCGGCCCGCAGCTCCTTTGCACGATCATGGGATTCCGAGACTCGGGCGGCCGCTCGCTAGGCCTGGTCTACCTGTACAAGCGCGGGACGTTCTATCCATTCGCCCCGCTGTCCGGCGAGCGGCGCGACAACGCGCTGGAGCTCCAGATCCGCGGCACGCTTGGGTCTGATCTCAAGATCGAGTCCGACCTCGGCCGTTGGATGCCGATCTGGGGCGCGCCGGGCCTGTAGCGGGCCGGGCCTGTAGCGGGGCGCGCCGGGCCTGTAGCGGGGCGCCGG
>DASXKI010000359.1:0-12022 GCA_036496945.1 Streptosporangiaceae bacterium
AACGGCACGATGACCAGCGAGAACTCGATGAGAACAAACAGCACAACGGCTACGGCCTGACTCGCGGTGGAGGACGTGCCCGTGGCCAGCTGGTTCAGCGCGACGATTGTAGGCGGCGCCTGGCGTTCCGACTATCGCGCCGATGAGCATGGCGATCCCGAGCCGCGGCTCGCTCAGTGCCCGCTGCGCCCACGCCCCTCCCCGGCTCGGCCGTCGGCATGGCGGTTTGGCGGTGACGACATACCCTGCGCGGGCATGGTCCCGATGGACGCCCCACCATCTGCTGGCGTCCACCAATCCCCGACCGCCTTCAGGCCGTTCTTCGAGGCCATGCTCCGCGACCATGACATGATCCGCGCTGCCGAGATCCCGGTAGAGCGCGCGCGGGGCCCGATCCTGATGATCTCCGGAGAAGCCGACGCCATGTGGCCCGCCACGGAACTGGCCGAGATCGCTGAGCACCGTGCCGCTGGGCGCGGCTTCACCCATGACCTGACCCACCTTCGCTACCCCGGCGCCGGTCACCTGTGCGGGGGTGTCCCTGGCACCCCCGCTGCAACCGAGAGCCGCCATCCCGTGACCGGTCAGGTGTACAGCTTCGGCGGCAGCCCGGCGGGCAAGGCCCAGGCGCGCGCCGACTCCTGGCCGCGGGTCCTCCAGTTCCTGCTCAACGGCAGCAACGCGAGGTGAGCAGATGGCTACGGTCGCCAGGTGCCGCCGTGCCCGGTCACAGAACGTGACGTGGGGTTGGCGACTCCCGGCGTGCCGCCAGCCGTTGATCGCCGGGCCGGGCGGGGCCTGAGGATCGGTTGCGGTGTCGTTGGGGCCGGGCGCTGGTCAGCCGGGGATTAGTCCGAGCTGGCGGAGCAGGCTGACCTCGTCGAGCCTGCCCCAGCGTTCGACGATCTTGTCGCCGTGAAGGCGGAATATCTGTATGCCAGCGAGGGTGATCGTCTTGCCGGTTGGCTGTGCACCCATGAGCTCCCCGCTGTGTGTGCCGCTGGCGGTGAATCGTTCGACGACGATGTCCCCCTCGGCGATGAGCTGGTGCACGTCGCTGTGCCAGTCGGGTAGCGCCTGGCGGAACACTGCGGCGGCAAGCCGCATCCCCTCGGGCCCGTCCGGGGCGCCGGGGAACGGCGCATCGTGGTTGACGAATTCCGGGTCGAGGTAGCGGCCGACGGCGTCGAGATCGCCGTTGGTGAATAGTTCCTGAATGAATGTCTCGACGAGTTGCTTGTTTCGTGCAGTGCCAGTGGTTGTCATGGGCTGATCGTCGACCCGGTGAAGGCACGGGACCATCCCAGGAAGCTGGGATTATGCACCCGGCTCCTGCGGGCGGACACTTGGGTTGTGCCGAGCAAAGCCAGTACGACGAGAGCGGTGCACGATCTGGTTCGCCACTGCCACAGCGGGCTGGATCTGCCCGGCTTGCAGCGGCAGCTGCTGCGATCGGTACGCCGGCTGATGCCGGTTGACGCGGCGTTCTTCGCCACCGCCGACCCCGAGACCTTGTTGTTCACCGGCGCCTATGCCGAGGAGCCACTCGGCGCGGCAACACCGCTGTTCCTGGACAACGAGTTTGCCAGCGACGACGTGAACAAGTTCGCGGCACTAGCCACCTCGTCCGGCCATGTCGCCTCTCTGGACGCTGCGACGCATTCCGACCGTGCCTTGAGCCGGCGCTACCGCGACATCATGAGCCCGCTCGGCCTGGGCGACGAGCTGCGCGCAGCCCTGGTCGTCGACTCGCAATGCTGGGGCTACCTGTGTCTGCATCGCGCCGATCACCCACTTGGCTTCACCGCGTCGGAGACCGCGCTCATCGCAGGCCTTGCCCCCCAGCTGGCGCATGCGCTCCGCCAGACCGTGCTGCTGCATGGTTCTGCGGCCGGCGGCACCCACGAACCAGGCGTCGTGCTGCTCGCCGATGACCTGAGCCTTGTGGGTGTCACTCCGGAGGCGGAGCACCTGCTCTCGCTGGTCGCGGAGAGCCGACCGGGCAAACTCCCGCTTCCGGTCGTTGTCTACACCGTCGCCGCGGCGCTCCGCGCTGTCGAGAAGGGAACGGCGCTACCGTGGACCGTGCCGGCAACACGAGTCCGCACGATCTCCGGGCAATGGCTCAGCCTGCACGCCTCCCGGCTGCAGGGACCCGCCGGTGCGCAGCGCATCACGGTCGTCATCAAGAACGCTGACCCGGGTGCCACCGTGCCCCTCCTGCTGTCCGCCTACGGGCTCAGCCCGCGCGAGGGGGAGGTGGCCAAACTGGTCCTGCGCGGCACATCGACCCGGGCGATCTCCAGCACGCTGCACATCTCACTACACACCGTCCAGGACCACCTCAAGGCAGTCTTCGACAAGACGGGCGTCCGCAGCCGCCGCGACCTTGTCAGCCGGCTACTCCGCCCGCCGGACCCGGAAGTCAAGGAACGGCCAGGCAAAACCTGACGCCAGAATCGCCCGATCACGCCGCGCACTGGCAGGCGCCAACAGTGGACATGAGTACTCCCTTTTCGCGATGAAGGCATTCGTCTGGACTGACGAGGCCGGGTCGGCGTGAGGGCCGTCGCGGCTGGTGGCGCAGGTTGCGCCAGTGCAGGTGACCAAGGCCGGCCGGCCCGTGGTCATGACCTCACCCGGCTCGCCGCGGAGCTGGCCGGCGCCAACGCGCCGGCTCTGTCACCGGCGTGGCAGTAAGCGAGGAACATCGCCACGAAGTCGTCGATGAGGCCTGCCCACCGGTCCCCTCCCAGGTCGTTGGAGATCTGCTGGTCGACAAGGCCGGTGGTCAGGGCGGTCCACATGTCGACGAGACGGGGATCGCGTACGCCGTTCAGGGCCAGGCGCTCGCGCACCAGCTCGAGCGCCCGGATTGCGGGCGCGAAGGAGGCCGCCGGGGGCTCGAACCCGGGAATGGTGCGCTGGAATAGCAACTGATACCGGGCGGTGTCGCTGGTGCAGAACTCCAGGAACCGGCGCACACCGCCGGCGAGGATCGCCGGAGGTTCTTGGCTGTCGCCCGCCATGCAAGCAGCGCCCTTGGAGCCCGGCCGGAAGGTTCGATGATTACAGAGTTACGGTTAATTGTGACTGAGACGCCGACACTGTACGAGTGGGCCGGAGGCCGCAAGCCGATCGGACGGATGATCGATCGCTTTTACGACCGCGTGGAGCAGGACGACCTGCTCAGCCCGTTCTTTCCCGGCGGGGTCAGCGAACAGCACCGGGAGCACGTCACCACGTGGTGGTGCGAGGTTCTCGGCGGCCCAGCCGCCTATACCGAACGGCTAGGCGGGTACCCGACCATGCTGGCTCACCACCGTGACCTCAACATCACCGCCGGGCAGCGTTTCCGGTTCGCCTCGCTGATGAGCCTCGCAGCCGATGACGCCGATCTGCCCGCCGACCCCGAGTTCCGCGCAGCGCTCATCGGCTACCTCGAATGGGGCACCAGGCTGGCAATGCACAACTCGCAGACCGGCGCTCAAGCCGCCCAGCAGGCGCCAGTCCCTCACTGGGGCTGGGGCGTCGCTCCGCCCTTTCAGCCATAGACGGAACGCAGGCGCCTCGGCCACCATGCTTCTGGCCCAGACGATCACGGCCGGCGCGGCACATAGCGGCAGGCGGAGATTATGAGCCAGCCGCTGGCAGACTGCCAGCGACTCGCCCGGGCACTAGCGTCTGACTCGAGGCGACCCAGTCGATCGGTGCGGGCAGATGCAATTCAAAAGTCGAGCCGTGGCCTACCTCACTCTGGACTTGAACTGAGCCGGTGTGAGCTTCCGCGATCGCCTTTACGAGCGCCAGTCCGAGTCCGAAGCGGACCGACCGCTCTCGGCCAGAGTCAATCCGGGAGAACCGGCCGAAGATTCGCCCGAACTCGGCAGCCGGGATTCCGCACCCTGAGTCCGTGACTGCCAAGACCACGTACTCGCCCTCGCGCCGGGCGCTCAGCTCGATACGACCACCGACCTCGGTATGGCTGACGGCGTTCTCGATAAGCGCATCCAGGGCGATGGTCAGCCGGTCCCCGTCGGCCGGCACTGTTCCCTCCGCCAGCTCGCCCAGCTTCCACTCTCGCGGAATGTGCCGCCACCGCAGGAGGGCCTCTAGCACAAGGTCCGCGATATCCACAGGAGCAGCGTTAAGGAAGTCCGGGCCATCCGACGCGGCAAGAAGCAGCATCCGGCTCGTCAGCCGGCGCATCCGGAGCAGCTCGTCCACAGCCACACGCGCGTCCCTGGCGATGGACTGATCAGTCGCAGCCTGCTCGATCAGCTCGGCGTGACCGAGGGCAATTGTGATCGGAGTTCCAAGCTCGTGGGAGGCGTCCTGGAGAAACTTCCGCTGCTGCTCCAACAGGAGCATGTTGTGCTCCGAGACCCGCCTCATGTCCTCCAAGGCCGCAATCCGCCTGCGGGAGTGCCAGACCATGACCACGAACATCATGGCAAGCAAAGGGACCTCAGCCAGGTAGTCCGCGTCCTGCTTCCCCCTCAGGACTTGCCAGCCGATCAAGCCGCCGGTGGCGACGGTGACCGTCAGTACCGTGACGAGCGTGGAGCCCAGGCGCCACAGGCGAAAGCCGTAGATTGCCGTCAGGCTGACCCAGATAATGAGGAACGGGACGGTCTGCCAGCCGGGGAGCAGACGCATTGCCAGCAGATTCAGCCCTATGAAGACAATCCAGGCAATGTCCACCCAGGACGTCCTAGCCACACGAAGAAGCCGGTCAACGCGCATCAGCCCACCCTCCCTTGCACGCAGCTGAGGCCGACGCGGCCACTCGCTCGGCACGCCGCCTTCCAATGTGCCAACCATCGCTGAAAGCGCCACGCGAATTCTACCGACGCGAAGAACAATTCGGATAGATGAAGCTCGGAGCCGCATATCTCGCAGAGATGCACATGCGAGTACCAACGGTACGCGTGCCTGCAGCCAGCGGGCCGTCTCCGTCCCCAGTGCTTTTCGAAGGACAGGGCCGATGATGCTCTGCTGTGGGGCGGATTAGGAACATGGTGGTCTATGCCGGCGAGACTGAGATGACAGCGTCGACGTCCCTTGTATGCGCCGGGGACTCGTCCAGGAGCTATCAAGAAACCCCAGGTCAGTGGCTACGACCTGGGGCTGTGAGGGGAGCCGCCTATCGGAATTGAACCGATGACCTATTCATTACGAGTGAATCGCTCTGCCGACTGAGCTAAGGCGGCGCGCACCCGGCGAACCGGGCGAGCGACAGGAGTCTACCGGTCTACGACGGCTTCCCGCGCACTGCCATGCATCGCTTCGTAAGCCTTCCGCGAGCCGCACACGCTGGCCTTCGGGCAGGCCGTCCGGCGGCCGTCCTCGGCCAGCTTCACGATCACCGTGTCGGACGGCACGTTGTGCCCGACCACCGTGCCGGGGCCGTCGGGGGTCTCCACGACCTCGCCCCGCCGCGGGGCCGCCGCGTGGAAGTCCTGGTACAGCGGGTGCTCGTACTTCAGGCAGCACATCAGGCGCCCGCAGGCCCCCGCGATCCGCAGTGGGTTGACCGGCAGATCCTGGTCCTTGGCCATCCGTACGGACACGGGCTCAAAATCTTTCAGGAACGTGGCACAACAGAGGTCGCGGCCGCACGGACCAATGCCGCCCTGCAGCCGAGCCTCGTCCCGCGCCCCGATCTGCCGAAGTTCAACCCGCGCGCGCAGCTTCGTGGTCAGGTCCTTGACCAGCCCGCGGAAGTCCACCCGGTGCGGCGCGCTGAAGTACACAGTGAAGGTGTTCGGCTGGTCCAGGTAGTCAACCGCGATGATCTTCATGGGCAGGTCGTGCTGCCGCACGAGCCGCCGGGTCGTGACCCTGGCCTCAGCCCGGCGCGCCCGGTTGGATTCATCTCGGCTCAGGTCCTGGTCGTCTGCAAGCCCGGCGCAGACCGGCAGCCCGGTGATGTCCTCGTCGACCCACTGGGGCGCCCAGATGCACTCGGCTACCTCCGGGCCTGCGTCGGTGGGCACGAGGACCTTGGTGCCGACCGTGGGCTGATACGGGCCTGGATCCAGGTAATAGAGTCGCCCGCTTCGCTGGAAGCTCACCGCCATCATCATGCTCACGGCCCCACATTACGGCCTGATAACGGCGCACGTCACTCTGCGGGAACGGCGTTTCTGCCAATCAAGAGCCGGTCGCACGAGGCCGCTGCCGGCCCGGCGGGCAGCAGCGCGGCCCTATCCCGCCAGCGCGAGCGTCAGTTCCTCGACAGCCAGCAGCGGCGCGACATTGGCCTCGAGCCGCTGGCGGCACCGCATGATGGCCCCGATCCGGCGCACTGTGTCGCGCGGCCCGGAAGCGGCCGCCTGCGACCAAAGTTCCTCGCCGCGGGCCTCATTGGCCAGCTCAACCGACGCGCCCAGCTGGATAGTGAGCACATCGCGATAGAACCCAGCCAGATCCAGCAAGGCCCGGTCCAGCGCGTCCCGCTTGAGCCTGGTCGCCCGCGACTTCTGCCGGTCCTCCAGTTCCCGGAGCGCGCCGGCGCCACCGCGGAGCGCGGTCGCGACGCCTTTGCCTGTCGAGCCCTCGCCGAAGGCGCGCCGCAGGGCCTCGCGCTCGGGCTCGTCCAGCTCCGCCGTGGTCGCGTCAGCCTCCGCTGCGGCCGCCTTGACCAGGCCGGCGGCCGCTCGCAGAGCTTCGCCCAGGCTGCCGACGTGGGCGGGCACTCGCAGGACCTCGCCGCGTCGGCGAGCCGCCTCCTCATCGGTGGCCAGCCGCCGTGCGCGGCCGATGTGGCCTTGGGCCGCGAGCGCGGCCGCGCGGGCCCGCTCCGCCGGGATACCCTCGCGCTCGAGCACTTCGGTCACCGCTGACGTTCGCGGCGTCACCAGGCTCACGAGCCTGCACCGCGACCTGATCGTGGTCGGCAGGTCGTCGGCGTACGGCGCACACAGCAGCCAGACCGTCCGCGGCGATGGTTCCTCGATGGCCTTGAGCAGCGCGTTCGCCGCCTGCTCGGTGCACCTGTCGGCGTCCTCGAACAGCACGATCCGCCACCGCCCGTAGACCGGCGCGGCGGCCGCCTTGAGCACCAGGTCCCTGGTCTGCTTGACGCCATAGGAAAGCCCGTCGGGCCGGACCAGTAGCAAGTCAGCGTGGGCGCCAGCGGCAACCTGGCGGCACGAGGGGCACTCGCCGCAGCCCTGCCGGTCGCACAGCAGCGCAGCAGCGAAGGCGCGCGCGGCCAGCGAACGGCCAGACCCCGGTGGCCCGGTAAACAACCACGCGTGCGTCATTCCCGAGGCCACCCGGCCTCCGGCCGGCGCCAGGTCCCCGGCCGACGCCCCGCCCGCGCCGGGCGCCCGGCCCGCACCGACAGTGCCAGCCGTCACGGCACGCCACAGCTGGTCGACCACAATCTCCTGGCCGGCCAGGTCGCCGAACACCGCAGACGCTGATGCCATCGGGTCCGTCACTCGCGTATCGCCGGGAACGAGCCCGTGTTGTCTTCGGTGGCGAACGGGATCGGGTCCGGCAGCAGTTCGCGGACCCGCTGCTGGATGTCCCGGCTGACCTCGCCCTCGGGCTGGGAGGCGTCCAGGACCAGGTACCGGTCCGGCTCAGCGTTAGCTAGCGCCAGGAACCCGTTGCGGACGCGCTGGTGGAACTCGACCGGCTCGGACTCCAGCCGGTCGGCCGAGCTGAGCCGTCGGCCGAGGCCGGTCAGCGGCGGCAGATCGAGCAGGATCGTCAGCTGCGGCGTGAGACCGCCGGTCGCCCACCGATTCAGCTCGGCGATCTCAGAGACCGGCAGCTGCCGCCCGGCCCCCTGGTAGGCGAGCGTGGAGTCGACGTAGCGATCGGTGACCACGATGGCGCCGCGCTCCAGGGCCGGGATGATCACTGACCTGACGTGCTCGGCCCGGTCGGCCGCGTACATCAGGGTCTCGGCCCTGGGCGACAGGCCGGTGTGGGCGGTATCGAGCAGCAGTGCCCGGAGCCGATTGCCGATCTTCGTCGCGCCAGGCTCATGCGTGGTGACCACGTCGTAGCCCTGGTCGCGCAGCCAGATCGCCAGCAGCCTGGCCTGCGTGGACTTACCGGCGCCCTCGCCGCCTTCCAGCGCCAGGAAGACCCCGGGCCGCCGGCTCGGTGCGGCCTCAGGCTCGTGCACGCCGTCACCGTTCGGAGCGGGCTTGGTGTTGTGCCGGAACGCCGCGCCCAGGTCGGCCAGCAGCGGCACGCCCCGGCGGTCGTCCATCTGCCGGTAGGACGCGCGGCCGAGCAGCACCGCGACGGCCGCGGCGAGGAGCAGGACCAGGTTGTAGCCGATGTTCGGGTAAGCGACGCCGCCAACCCGCACCGTGGCGTGCACCAGGGAGTTGAAGGCGCCCGCGAGCGTCGGCGCGATCGCGATCACGGCGAACAGGATGACGCGGATCGCGGACTGGAGGAACGCGA
Organism: Streptosporangiaceae bacterium; assembly: GCA_036496945.1. Taxonomy (GTDB): domain Bacteria; phylum Actinomycetota; class Actinomycetes; order Streptosporangiales; family Streptosporangiaceae; genus JAJYUU01. Next base: position 8,437 of record DASXKI010000359.1, read on the forward strand.
ACGTGCGCCCGCGGGTGGCGTCGTCGACTTCCAGGCCAATGACCGTGTAGCCGGTCACGTACGCGACGCCCGCGCAGGCGCCGAGCACAACCGTCAGGATAACGACCAGGACCAGGTTGGGGACAAGCGCGATGACCGCCAGCGGCAAAGCCGCGAACATGATGGACACGCCGAACAGCCGACGCCGGGAGAAGCCGCGCAGCACGCGCAGCCCGAAGAACATGCCGAGCGCGAGGCCGAAGAAAATGGCAGCGAATACCGCGCCCCAGCCTGAGGGCCCGCCGCCCAGCGTGTTGCGCACATAGGACGGGCCGAGCCCGACGACCACGCCGCCGGCCGCGAACGCGCCCGTCATGCCGACGACGATGCCGCGCACGACCTGGGTCTGGCCGAGGAATTTCCAGCCTTCCCAGATCGATTTCAGCACCGACGGTGTCGAGATCGAGCTATTTGTCCGGCGCTTCAGCTCGCGCAGCATGAAGATCGTCAGCGCCGACACAATGAACGTGATCGTGTTGAAGTAAAGCGCCAGGTCGACCTGGTTGGTCGACACGTAAGGCGACATATGGGAGCTGACAACGCCCAGCAGGGTGAAGACCAGTCCGGCGATGGGCGCGGTGCCGTACGTCGTGAACAGGCTCAGCTGATTCGCCTGCTCAAGCTTGTCCGGCGGGACCAGGTTCGGGACCGACGCGTCCTTGGCCGGTGTCCAGAACAGCGATGCGCACGAGGCCAGGAACTGGACGATGTACATCCAGGTCAGCTGCTGCCCGGCGCCATGCCCCGTGAAGCCAACCGCCAGGTTGATCGGGATCGTGATGTACAGGACAGCCCTGATCACATCGCCGATGATCATGTTCATCCGGCGGTCGAACTTGTCGGCGACTGCCCCGGCCAGCGGCCCGAAGATCAGCGCGGGCAGGAGCGAGGTCAGCCAGACGCCGCTGACCGCGTACGCGCCGCCGCTCGTGCCGCCGAGCTTCACCGCCAGCGTTGACAGCGCCAGCAGGCTCAGCCAGTCCCCCAGGCTGGACAGCGACAGGGCGATCCACAGACGCCGGAACGGCGTGATCGACAGCACGCCAGAGCCACGGGCGCCCAAAGGGGATCTAAAGTTCACTGCGCCAGGGTATAGGCCCGGCCAGGGAAGGGTTGCTTACAGCGCGAACCTGCCGTATCCCCGGATGACAATTGGGACGGGAACGGGGCCGATCTTGCTGGCCACACGTTGTGAGCCACGCCAGCCTCACGGTGTCAGCTCGCCCGCCATCGCGGTCGGCTCGTCCGCTCGGGCCGCCGACGCGAACGCCTGTGCCCTGGCTATTACCGGCCCGCACGCTCGGGCCGCTGGCGCGAGCTAGAACCCTTCGCATACCCGACCTAGTTGTCGTGCCCATCCTCGGCTGCAGCCTTCTTCGTGGCTCGTGTCTTCGTCCCGCTCTTCGCCGCGGCCTTCGGCTTGGCAGCCGCCGTCTTGCTGGCGGCCGTCTTACTGGCCGCGGTCTTCGTCGTCCGCGTCCCTGGCTTCCGCTTCGGTGCGGGCGCTGCGCTGCGTCGCTCGGCTAGCAACTCGATCGCGCGCTGCGGCGTGATGGACTCGATGGTGTCGCCCTTGCGCAGCGAGGCGTTAGTCTCGCCGTCGGTCACGTATGGACCGAACCTGCCTTCGCGCACCACCATCGGCTTGCCACTGGCGGAGTCGTCGCCGAGTTCTTTCAGCGGCGGAGCGGCGGCGGCCCTGGCCGCCCGGCCACGCGGCTTAGGCGTGGCCAGCAGCGCCTTAGCCTCGTCCATCGTGAGCGTGAACATCTGCTCTTCGGACTCCAGGGACCGGCTCTCGCTGCCCTGCTTGACGTACGGGCCATAGCGGCCGTTCTGCACGGACACGGGCTCGCCGTCGATTTCGCCGAGGACCCGTGGCAGCGTCAGCAGCCGCAGGGCGTCGTCCAGCGTGACGCTGTCCAGGTCCATCGACTTCAGTAGGGAGGCAGTCCGCGGCTTGGCCGAGCCTTTGCTCGCCGAACTGCTGCTAGCTGAACCGGGCGCCTCCTCATCGAGCACCTCGGTCACATACGGACCGAAGCGCCCGGCCTTAGCGACGATCGTCTTGCCGGTCTCCGGGTCGGAGCCGAGGATCTTGTCCCCGCTCGGCCGGTCCAGCAGCTCGGCGGCGTACTCCGGCGTCAGCTCGTCCGGGGCCGTCCCGTCCGGCACGTTGACCCGCTGGCCGTCCCGCTCCAGGTAGGGCCCGTACCGGCCGACACGAACGACAATGTCCGTCCCCGCGAGCGGGAATGAGCTGACGTCGCGTGCGTCAATGTCGCTGAGGTCGCTGACCATCTCCTTGAGGCCCTCTTCGCCATCGGCGCCGAAGTAGAACCTGCGCAGCCACGGGACCCGCTCGGCCTCGCCGTTGGCGATGTCGTCGAGCGCGTCCTCCATCTTCGCGGTGAACTCGTAGTCGACAAGATGCGCAAAGTGCCGCTCCAGCAGCGCCACCACGGCGAAGGCGACGTACGACGGGACGAGCGCCGTGCCCTTCTTGAACACATAGCCCCGGTCCAGGATGGTGCCGATGATCGAGGCGTAGGTCGACGGCCGCCCGATGGCGCGGTCTTCCAGCTCCTTGATGAGCGTGGCCTCAGTGAACCTGGCCGGCGGCCTGGTCGCGTGCTCGGCGGTCTCCAGGCCCCGCACCTGCAGCGGCTCGCTCTCCGTCAGCGGTGGCAGCCGGCGCTGGTTGTCGTCGAGCTCGGCGTCCGGGTCGTCGGATCCCTCGACGTAGGCCTTGAGGAAGCCGTGAAAGCTGATGACCTTGCCGGATGCGCCGAACTCCGCCTCCCGGCCGGGAACGCTGTCCGTGCTCGTCGCCGGCGCGCTCCCGTTGGCTAGCGCCCCATCAGCGGACACGCTGTCAGCGGTTACGCCGACCAAGATGGGCTCGCGAGCGTCGGCCTGGCCGAGCACGCGCACCGAAACCGACTCGCCGGTCGCGTCCTTCATCTGCGACGCCACCGTGCGCTTCCAGACCAGCTCGTACAGCCGCAGCTCGTCGCCGGACAGCCCCGACTGAGCTGGCGTCTTGAATTCGTCCCCCGCTGGGCGGATCGCCTCGTGCGCCTCCTGGGCGCTCTTGACCTTGCTGGCATAGGTGCGCGGTGCGTCCGGCACGTACTCGGCGCCGTAGAGCTGCCGCGCCTGCGCCCTCGCCGCATTGAGGGCGGTCTGCGACAGCGTGACCGAGTCGGTCCGCATATAGGTAATGTGGCCGTTCTCATACAGCCGCTGCGCCGTCTGCATCGTGTACTTGGCCGAGAAGCCAAGCTTGCGTGACGCTTCCTGCTGCAGAGTCGTCGTCCGGAAGGGCGCGTAGGGCGACCGCCGGTACGGCTTGCGCTCGACGGACTTGACGCTGAACGACGCGCTGGCCAGCCGGTCACGCAGCGCAACGGCGGCGCCGCCGTCTAGGTGCAGGATCCGGCCGCGGCCGTCCGCACCTGAGGCATCAGCGCCGCGCAGCCCGCCGACCGACGTGAAGTCACGGCCTTGCGCCACCCGGCGGCCGTCGACCGAGACCAGGGCCGCG
>DASXKI010000360.1:0-9776 GCA_036496945.1 Streptosporangiaceae bacterium
CCACGCCCGCCAGGCGGCCGGCTACGTGCCGCCCAGCGCGCTGAAGCACCTGATCCGGGTCCGGCAGCGGACCTGCTCCTACGCCGGCTGCCGCCGCCCCGCCGTCCGGTGCGACCTGGACCACACGGTCCCCTACGACCAGGGCGGCCGGACATGCGAATGCAATCTCGCGCCGGCCTGCCGCCGGCACCATCGAGCCAAGCAGGTCCCCGGCTGGCACCTCGAACAACGCCGGCCGGGCCAGATGACCTGGCGGCTGCCCAGCGGCCGTGTCTACGAAACCGTCGGTGACCCCTACTGAGCAGCCATTTCCTTCGGCCAGCATCGTGCGCTAACCACCGCACTTAACACCGGCATCAGCCGGAAAGGCCGAGCACAGCATCGGCCTGTTTGGCGTGCCCGGCGTGCGTCGGCTGGCCCGGCTCGCCTGCCGCCCGCCATCACCGCGCCAAGTGGGCGCCGGGCTGGCACCTCGACCGGCACAAGCCAGACCAGATGACCTGCCGAACACCGAGCGGCCGACGGTACGGGTAGGCAGCTAATGGGCGTAGGCCCCAACAGGCAGTCCGACTGTTCCCACGCAGCTACGTCACAGCCGCCAACTGGCCCAGCGATGGCGGCCGGGCGGGCCCGGCCAAGGCCGCCAGCAGCTGACCATCATCCAGCTACACCGGCATCAGCCGGACAGGCCGAGCCCCTGCATCGGCCTGTCCGGCTGTGGTCACTGGAAGGCGATGACCGATATGACGCCGTCGCCGCCGACGGGAGCCCGCAAGGCGACGCGGGCGGAGCTTGTCGCCGGGTTGAACCAGACGAGCGAGCTGCCCTGCGAGCAGCCGGGGATCTCGCGCACAAGCATCTGGTCGCCCTTGGTCGTAACGACGACGTTGTTACCCGCGCTGCCTGGCACGTGGACCACCGTGACTGTGCCGCCCGCTGCCTGCTTGCCGATGAACCGCGTCCCGCAGGCGCCCAGCGCCTGCACGTAGAGGCCGCTCGGGAAACGCCACGCGTCGAGGTCGCCCAGGTCAGGTCCGTGGCCGTTGCGCGGCGGAGTCAGCGCGATCGGCTTAGCGCCGCTGAGCGGCACGAGCCAGAGGCGCGGACCTGCCGCCACGCGGGGCATACAGGCCACCAGCGCGACCGAGGCGCGCCACCAGCGCACCGGGGTGCAGCCGCCGGCTGCGGCGTCGGTGCCGGGTACGGGCAGTTGCCGGACCAGGCCGCCGTTATTGCTAACCAGGTCGACGCCGGCGGAGCCGCTCACGAGCTCGGACAGCCCGTTGGCGGCGCTCAGCGCCGCGTAGTGACTGCTGCCGCTGATGAGCCGCGCCTTCAAGGCGCCAGTCAGGCTGTACCGCGCGATGCCGCCTTCAGCGACCAGGATGTTGGTGCCGGTCGGGCGGGTGTAGCCGAGCACATCGGACGCAGCCGACGGCAGCGTGAAGGTCGTCACCGTGCCGGTGGCGAGCGCTATCTGGTGCATCCTCGTCCGCTTGCCGCCGACTTGCTGTACCAGCGCCCGCTTCTTGTCGCCGGACCAGTCGACCAGCCGCCAGGGCTGCATGCTGGCCGACCAGCGGTAGATCCGGTACATCCCGCCCGACGGGTCCAGCAGGTAGAGCGTCACTGGTCGCGCGACCTTGTAGTTGCCAGCTGTGAACTCGACGAGCGTCCAACCAGGCCCGACCAGGCGCCACGGTATCTCGCTGCGTGTCCCCACCTGGCCGGCCGCGAGCATCGACTGGCCCGGCGTGAGCGCTGCAGCCGCCTGAGCGACCGCGACTCTGGCCGCGGCCCCCAACTCGTGCTGCTGTCGTGTCGCCGCGGCGTTCGCGACGTCGGTCGCCCCGATGATGCAGGCCGCCACTGTGGCGAGGGTTGCAGTGGCGAGGGCCACGGCGGCAATGCGGGCGCGGCGAGCTGAGACTCTCCTGGTGATCCGAGACGTCATAGGTGTCATGGACCGATGCTCATGCGCGGTGCCATTACGCAACAAGGGGAGCATTCCCCACGTGGGGAGCCCTCCCCAGCTGGGGAGGGCAGTACTAGGGGCCAGCAGTGTTAGGTTCTGCGCATGCTGCTGATCGTGATGTTCGACGCGAACACCTGGCGCGTGCGGCCAGCCGAGCGATTCACGTTCGGCCGGGCAAAGACGTGCAACGCCGTGCTCCCCGACGAGGACCGGGGAGTATCACGCAACGCCGGCAGCTTCGAGTGGCGCGCAGATTGCTGGTGGCTCGCGAACGTCAGCGCCTCGTCGATGCTCTACCTGTCCGGCGACCTAGGCTTCAGGGCTGACATTCCGCCGGGCATGGCGCTCCCCCTCCAGCAGTGGCACGCCAAGGTTCGGCTCGACGGCATCCTCAACAGCTACACGCTGCGGATGCGCCTCCCCGATCTGGACCAGGAGGATGACGCCGACGAGAACGGCGACACCGAGTCGCCCGAGGGTGTGCCTCAAGTCGTGCCAGAGCGCACTGTCACGTCGACCAAATTGCGTGCTCCGCTCAACGACGCCGACCGGCTCGTGCTCGCGGCGCGGTTCGAGGAATACCTGACCTGGAAGCATTCCGGCCAGGCGGCACCGCGCAGCGCACGCGAGGCCGCCGAGCGGATTGGCTGGCAGCCGCACACGGTGTCCAAGCGCTGCGAGAACATCCGGAATCGTTACGTCCGCATCGGGGTTCCTGGCCTGCGCGGGCCGCGCGCGCTCGAGGAACTCGCCGCGCTGCTGATTTCGACGGGGGAGCTCACCACCGACGACCTGCGCCGGCTGCCGCCCAGGAGCCCAGCGCCCCAGGCACCTAGCTCCCGAGCAACCCAGGCTCCGGCGTCCTAGCCCACCAGGGTCTTGGCGGCGGCGGTCCCTCCTTGCCACGCGAGCTTGCGGGCGGGTCGCGCCGGCCGGACAGGCAGGAAACTACCCGATCACGCGGGTTGACACCGTGATGCTCACCCGGCAGCGTTGATTGTGTTCACTGCCGGTGGCCGACACGGGGCGGGCTTGACCGATGCCTGGTCAGGCCGCAGAGCGGCGCGGGGGGCGGTCATGTTGCATGTCCGGTTCAACCTGATTACGGCAGATCCGCTTCGGCTCGCTGACTCGATCAAGTTCATCGAGTCCGAGGTTCGCCCACAGGTCGAGAGCCGGCCTGGCAGCCTCGGTATCTCCCTGTACACCAACCCAGAGCCTGGCCTGGCGATACTGGAGTCGTTCTGGGCATCGGACGATGCGATGGTGGCGAGCGAGCACATCGTCTCGCCAGGCCGCCGCGAAGCCGTGCAGCGGGCTGCCGGAACCGTCTGCGTGGAGCGCTACCAGGTCCCCATTTTCGAGCTGAAGGCGCCACTGCGCAGCGGGGCTGGCCTCCGGCTCACTCGAATGGACATCGAGCCGTCAAGAGTCGAGGACGCGGTCGAAGTTTATGGGGACACCGCGGTGCCGTGGCTGGCCGAGAACAACAGCTTCTGCAGCGCATTGCTACTAGTGGACCCGCGCACGGGGCACTCGATCAGCGAAACAGTCTGGCAGAGCGAGGAGGCCCTAGCGGCGAGCCGCAGCCTCGCCGCGGCGGTCCGGGTTGACACGGTCGCCTCGACCGGCTGCGTGATACGAGCGGTTGAAGAGTACGGCCTGGTGTCCACTTCCGCACGCAAGGCCTGAGAGCGGCGATCCGAGCCGGACAGGCCGAGCCTCCGCATCGGCGCAGCGACCTGCCCAGCATGCACGCGGCGAACCGCGTCCGGCAGCCGCCGTCTGTGCCGGAACCTAGGCCACCAGCGTCTTGACGGCAGCTGTCAGCTCGGCCAGAGCCTTCTTGGCGTCGGCGAAGTACATGCTCGTCTTCGGGTCGATGTACAGCTCGTTGTCGATGCCGGCGTAGCCGTGGCCCATGGAGCGCTTGATCACGATGATGCTCTTGGCCTGGTCGACGTCCAGGATCGGCATGCCGGAGATCGCGGTTCCGGCGCGCCGGGCGGCCGGGTTGGTCACGTCGTTCGCGCCGATGACCAGCGCGACGTCGGCCCGCGCGAACTCCGGATTGATCTCATCCATCTCCTTGAGCTGCGGGTAGGGCACGTTGGCCTCAGCGAGCAGCACATTCATATGCCCCGGCATCCGGCCGGCCACGGGGTGGATCGCGTAGCTGACGTCGACACCGCGGGACTCCAGCACATCGGCGAGCGCCGCGACCTCGTGCTGCGCCTGCGCCGCGGCTAGCCCGTAGCCGGGCACGATGATGACCTTCGAGGCGTAAGCAAGCTGGATCGCGGCGTCGTCAGCGGCGATCGACTGGACGTTGCCGCCGGGGCCGGCCACCGCGGCCACGGCGTCACCGGTGCCGAAGCCGCCGACGATGATGTTGCGGATCGACCGGTTCATCGCGTCGGCCATGAGCTTGGTCAGGATGCTGCCGGACGCGCCGACGAGCGCGCCGGCGATGATCAGCGCCCAGTTGCCGATCACGAAGCCGGCCATCGCCACGGCTGTGCCGGTGAACGCGTTCAGCAGCGAGATCACGACCGGCATGTCCGCGCCGCCGATCGGCATCACCATCGAGACGCCAAACGCGAGCGCGGCCACAATGACGATAACGAGCGGCCAGATGCTGGGTGAGGCGATCATGTACGCGCCCGCGCCCAGCGCGGCCACTGCCAGCGCCAGGTTCACGATCCGCGCGCCGGCGAATGTGACTGGCGCGGAGGTGATCACGCCTTGCAGCTTGCCGGCGGCGATGAGCGATCCGGAGAACGTGACCGCCCCGATGATGACGTCCAGCGCCGTCGTGACCGAGGTTGTCGCCGACGCCCTGGAGCCGGCCTGCATGTAGTCGTGGATGCCGACCAGCGCGGCGGCGCCCCCGCCGACCGCGTTGAACATGCTAACGAGCTGCGGCATGGCCGTCATCTGGACAGTTCTGGCCGAGTACAGCCCGGCCGCGCCGCCCACGAGCGCGCCGGCGATCATCACGAGCCACCCGGTCGTGCTGATCAGGTTGCCGTGAATGACGATCGCCAGCGTCGCGGCTATCGCCGTGATCATGCCTGCGGTCGAGACCTGGTTGCCGCGGCGCGCGGTGGCCGGGCTGTTCATCAGGTGCAGGCCCAGCACGAAGCCGGACGCGGCCAGGACATAGATCAGCTGGATGACCCAGTCGAAGGTGCTCATGCCGCCGGTCCCTTACCGTTGAGGCTCGCTACCGCCGGTGCCGCTGGTGGCGCCGCTGCTGCAGGCGCGGCGGGCGTGGCCGGCAGGGCTGGCCGTCGCCGGAACATCTTCAGCATGCGGCCGGTGACCACGTAGCCGCCGACGACGTTGGCTGCCGCGAACGCCGCCGCCAGGAAGGCGATCACATAGCCGACAGTGTTGTGTGCTGTCACCGCGATCAGCATGGCTCCGGCCAGCACGATGCCGTGGATGGAGTTCGCCGCCGACATCAGCGGCGTGTGCAAGGTGGCCGGCACCTTGCTGATGACCTCGAAGCCCACCCAGAGGCTGAGTACAAAGATGGTGACGTCAACGAGCAGAGCCGGGTACGACACGGTCGGCGCCTTCCTCCTGGTGGGCTGGGGGGTTCTGAGACTCACGCAGCGATGGATGGACGATCGCACCGCCGGAGGTGATGACGACGCCTGCTTGCAGTTCGTCGTCAGCATCCAGCGTTAGCTCGCCATCCTTGATCAGGTAGAGGAGCAGTGCGCTGAGGTTGCGCGCGTACATGGCCGAGGCGGCGGCCGGCATGCTGGACGGCAGCGCGGATGCACCGATGATCGTGACGCCGTGCTCGGTGACGACCGTCTGACCGGGAACGGAGCCGACGGCGTTGCCGCCCAGAGCGCTCGCACCCATGTCGACGATGACCGATCCTGCCGTCATCGCCTTCAGCGCGTCCTCGGTCACCAGCAGCGGCGGGCGCCGGCCTGGTACCTGGGCGGTGGTGATGACCACATCGTGCCGGGCGATATGACCGGCCAGTTCCTGCTGCTGGGCGAGGCGCTCGTCGTCGGTCAGCGCGCGGGCGTAGCCGCCCGCACCGGAAGCGGGTCCGACGGTGGTCAGCTCGATGAACGTGGCGCCGACCGATTCCGCCTCGGTGCGCGTCTCAGGCCGGACGTCGTAGGCGCTGACGAGGGCACCCAGCCTGCGCGCGGTGCCGATCGCCTGGAGGCCAGCCACGCCGACGCCGAGCACCAGCACCTTGGCCGGGCGCGCGGTGCCAGCCGCCGTGATCAGCATGGGGAAGAATCTGCCGAACTCGGCCGCGGCGATCAGCGCTGCCTTATACCCGGCGATGTTGGCCTGGGACGACAGTGCGTCCATGGGCTGCGCCCTCGGCAGGGTTCGCGGGATCATGTCCATGCTCACCGCCGTCACGCCAGCGTCCGCCAGCGACCGGACCAGGTCCGGGTCCGTCAGGGGCGCGAGCAGCCCGATCACGGCCTGACCGGGCCGCAGCGCGGCGACAGTCGCGGCATCGGGCGGGCCCACCATGAGCACGACATCGGCCGCGAGCGCGTCCGCGCGGCTCACGACGCCTGCGCCTGCCTCTGCGTAGGCGTCATCAGTCAGCCAGGCGCCGTCGCCGGCACCGGACTCGACGAGCACCTCCAGATCGGCCGCGCGCAGCTTGACCACGGCTTCGGGCACCAGCGCGACACGGCGCTCGCCGGGCGCGGTCTCCTTGACCACGGATACCTTCATTGACAGCCTCGCTCGGTCGCCTGGGACGTAAAACGCGGCCTACCGCCTGGCCGCACGCTCAAGTATGGACCGTACGGCAAGCCGGTCTGCGCCGGCAGTGGGTCAAAGGTCCACTGTCTGGGCCGAAAGGCCCACCGTGCCGTGGCTGGTCGAGGCGGTAGTAAGTCTGGCGCGAGCACGTCGTAGGGTCGTGAGTGCGCTGCGTACTACCGGACCAGGGGAGATCGATGCCTGACTTTTCGCCGCCGCCAGCCGGCAGTGCACTGTCGGCACAGCTAGCCGAGGCGCGCAGGCGGATGACCGCGCTCGACTTGCCGCGCCCGCTGGCGGCTCGGCTGCATCGGCAGTTCATCGCCGTGTGCGATGCCGTCAAGGCGGCGGGCGCCGATGAGGAATGCGGACAGCGCCGGCTAGCCGGGTTCCTGGCAGCCCTGGAGCAAGCCGCGACCAAGATCCATGGATATGGAAATCACCCGGACAATTCGTAACTCCGTCCCGACCGGTAATCCGTGCTGCGGCCTCGATCGGAGGCCTGCCGGCACAGCACCTTTCCTGGCGCGGTATTTGTGCGTTGTCGCTGGGTACCTTGATTTCAGGGCCAGCAGAGGTCGCGAGCACGGCTTTGGTGTCCGCGCGACCTCCCACACGGGGGAACCGCAGGAGTGAGGACATGAACAAGCGCGACCTGATCGATGCAATCTCCGGCCGGATCGGAGACAAAAAGACGGCGACCGAGGCGGTCAACGCCGTTCTCGACACCATCCAGAAGACAGTGGCCAGCGGCGACAAGGTCTCCATTACCGGCTTCGGCGTTTTCGAGAAGCAGGTGCGGCCGGCCCGCACTGCGCGGAACCCCGCTACGGGGGCCGCTGTGAAGGTACCGAAGACCTCGGTGCCCAAGTTCCGGGCAGGCGCCGACTTCAAGGCCGTGGTCAACGCCAAGAGGCGCACGGCGCGCTGACGAGCGGGGCCAGCACAGCAAGCGGAGCGAGGGCGGCCGGTCCAGGGGGCCGGCCGCCCTCGCGCTCAGCAGCCAACCGCCCCGGCGGTAAACCTGCTCTGGAGCAAACGGCCCGCAGCAAAACGACCCGGCAGCAGGCCGCCCCGGTGGTAAACCCGCCCGGCAGCAAACCGGGCCGGCGGTAAACCGGCCCGGCGGTAAACCCGCCCGGCCGCTGACCGCCCCGGCAGCAAACCGCCCGCCAGCACGCAGCCGCTGCGAGGCGGCGGACCTGCGGGTCGCGCAGGTAGCGAGCCTCGATGAACATCGGGCTGCCAAGTCGCCCGGCGGCAAACCACGCGCTCGCCAGCGAGCCGTACGCTCGGGAATGCGATGACATGGCGAGGTTCGGGCAATAGGGCGGCCGTCCCGGCGACGGCCGTGATCGTTCGCCGCGACCTCGTGCCCGGCGGCTGCGTGGCTGTCGAGCCGCTAGCCGCTCTCCAGCTGCTGCGGTCCGACAGGCACCCGGTCGCCTTGATCGGATCCTGGGCCGGCGGCCGTGCCGTGCTCGCTTCGGAGCCGGTCACGGTGCAGATGCCGCCCGGAGACCTCGGCAGCGTACTCGGGCCGCTGCCTGCGTGCGAGCCAGGAGCTGGCGGAGGGCCGAGCTTTGGCGGCGGCTGGATCGGCTACCTCGGTTACGGCGTGGCACGGGAGCTGCATGCGCTACCGCCGGCGGCTGGCGGGCTCGCTCCGGGTCGGCTGCCGAGCTGGTGGTTCGGCTACTACGACCACGTCCTCGTACACGATCCGTCCTCCGGCAGCTGGACCTTCGAAGCCCTGGTCACTCCGGCCCGCGAGGGCGCCATCGAGGCGAGGTTCGCCGAGCTCAGCGCCCGATTTGCGGCCGCCGAGCCAGCGCCCGGACCGCTGCGGTGCGGCGAGTTCGAGGTCACGCCGTCGCCCGCCGATCATCAGGACGCAGTCGCGCGTGCCGTCGAGCTCATCCGGGCCGGTGATGTGTTCCAGGCCAACATCACGCTGCGCCTCGAGGCAGGATTCGACGGCGATCCGCTCGACCTGTTCTGCCGTAGTGCCGGGCAGTTGCGCCCGCCATACGCCGCGTTCCTGCGCATCGCGGACGACGCGGCCGTCGCGAGCCTCTCGCCGGAGCTCTTCCTGCGCCGCAGCGGCACGAGCGTGCTGGCCAGCCCCATCAAGGGCACCAGCGAGCGGTCAGCCGACGCGGGCCTGGCCGAGCGACAGCGGGCTGCCCTGACCGGATCGGCCAAGGACAGGGCCGAGAACGTCATGATCGTCGACCTGATGCGCAGCGACCTGGCGAGCGTCTGCCGCCCCGGCACGGTGGTCGTGCCGCGGCTGACCGCGGCGCAGGCTCATCCGGGTGTCTGGCACCTGGTGTCCGATGTTCGCGGTGAGCTCCCGAGCGGACGGACCGACGCGGAGCTGCTGACGGCCACGTTCCCGCCCGGATCTGTCACTGGAGCGCCGAAGGTGCGCGCGATGGAGGTCATCGCCGAGCTCGAAGCGACGCCACGCGAGGTCTACACGGGCGCGATCGGCTACCGCAGCCCGATAGCGGGTCTGGAGCTGAACGTCGCCATCCGCACGTTCGAGTGCGCGGCCGGCCGGGTCTGGCTGGGCGCGGGCGGCGGCATCGTCGCCGACTCCGATCCCGCGGCCGAGTACGCCGAGTGCCTGGTCAAGGCCCGGCCACTGATCGCGGCCGTCGGCGGGCGCTTCGGCACCGCCGACGGTCCGCTCCCGAGCCCGCTGGCCGGGTCGCACGCGCTCGCCCCGCGGCCGGCGACCGGAATTTTCACCTCGCTGCCCGTCACCGGCGGGCTGCCGGACGACCTGCCCGAGCACCTCGCCCGGCTGGCCAGCAGCGCGCGCGACGTCTTTCGCAAGGAACTACCGCCCGAGCTGCACTCCCTCGTCGGCAAGTGCCTGGCCGGCGGCGGCTCGGGACGGCTGCGGATCACGGTCCGGCCGCTGGGCGGTCCGCTGCACTGCGAGGTCGAGCTAACCGACGCCGGCGTCGGCCTCGGCAGCGTCCGGCTGCGCGTGACCAGGCTCGCGGGCGGGCTCGGCGCGCACAAGTGG
>DASXKI010000361.1:0-7203 GCA_036496945.1 Streptosporangiaceae bacterium
CCTGCACGTCGTCGGCGTATCCATAGCTGCGCGCGTCATCGACGTCGTCGTAGCCTTGCAGCTCCGCGTCGTCATCGGCGGCGAACTCCAGATCGACCTCGACGTCGACCTCCACCTGCGGCTGTACTTGCTGGCGGCGAAGCCAGCGCGGTACCAGCACGAACGCCCAGACACCGACGATCGCGAGATAGAGGAACGAGCTGCTCACGGGCGGACCACGCGATCAGCCACGGCACGCTCGTCGCACTCCGTGACGCACCGTGCCGTCGCCTGGTCGCGCATGGCGCAAGGTAGCGAATCGGCAGTGGTCACGTCACGCACGGTAAAGGCCCGCGGACGACTTGACGAGCATTCAGCCCGGTGTGTCGCGAGATCGAGCATTCGCCCGGCCCGCGAGCGACCCGCGAGCGACCCGCTAGGGGTCCTTTGAGCGACCCGCTAGCGGCCGCGTTTTCGCTACGGCGCTCGGATCAGCCCGGCCTTCAGCCGGCCCGCAGCCGCGAGGTGACCATGCTGCGCCATCGCGGCATCAGGCCATTCGGCACGTCCTCGACAGTCAGCGCGTAACAGATGTGGTCATGCCACGCCCCATCGATGTGCAGGCAGCGTCGCCGCAGGCCTTCCTCGCGGAAGCCGAGCTTCTCGACCACACGGCGGCTGGCCATGTTCTCCGGCCTGATCGTCGCCTCGATCCGGTGCAGTCCGACGCCGAAGAAGCACTGGTCGAGTGCGAGCGCCAGCGCCGTCGGGATGATGCCACGGCCGGCGAACGCCTCGTCAATCCAGTAGCCGACCTGAGCCGACCTGGCCGAGCCCCAGACGATGCTGCCGATCGTGAGCTGCCCCGCGAACTGCCCGTCATAGGTCACCACCCACGGCAGCGCTAGGCCCTGCCGTGCTTCGCGCCGCATCGTCCGGGCCATCGCCACATAGGGGCCGAGGCTGGATCTGTACAGCGGCGTCTCGGGGTTGGTCGGCTCCCACGGGCGCAGCCAGGACGCGTTACGCACCCTGGCATCACGCCACGTGGCGGCGTCTTTGACCTTTATCGGGCGCAGGCTGACCGGGGCATCAAGAAGTGCCGGCTCGGTCAGCGTCACCCATCCGCGCGAGCGTGCCACAGGACCATCATCGCGTGAGTGCGGCATGATCCGCTATCGGGTCGCAAGACGAAACCATCTGAATACCGATTGTGTCGGAGTCGCGACTGGACGTCAGTCGGCCACTGGGCGCGCGTGATCACCGCCGCGCGACTGGTCGATTGCGTGCCCGAGCAGATCCGCGAGCACGGCCATGCCGTCCTTTACCCCGCCCGTCGAGCCAGGCAGGTTCACGATCAGCGTGTCACCGGCGAACCCGGCGACGCCGCGTGACAACACGGCTGACGGCACGCCGGCCGCGACGCCGGCCGCACGGATTGCCTCCGGTATGCCAGGTATCTCCCGGTCTAGTAGCATGCGCGTCATCTCGGGGGTCTGGTCGCCTGGCGTCAGCCCGGTCCCGCCCGTCGTCACGACGACGTCGTAGCGCGCCGCGACGGCATCGCGCAGCGCCGCTTCGACCGCCGCCCCGTCAGGGACCACGACCGGGCCGTCGACTTCGCAGCCCGCCGCGCGCAGCAGATCAACGAGGACCGGCCCGGACCGGTCTTCGTACACGCCCGCGGCAGCACGGTTCGACACGGTAACGGCCAGCGCTCGCATCATCCGCGCAGCCAGCTTCCGGTCTTGCCGCCGGTCTTTTCCTCGACCCGGACATCGGTGATCACCGCGGCCGGGTCGACGGCCTTGATCATGTCGATCAGCGCGAGCGCGGCGACCGACACAGCGGTTAGCGCCTCCATCTCCACGCCCGTCCGGTCGGCGGTCCGCGTGGTACAGGTGATCAGCACGCCATGGTCGGCGACCTCGAGGTCGACAGCGACCGAGTGCAACCCGATCGGGTGGCAGAGCGGGATGAGGTCGGGCGTGCGCTTGGCGCCCTGAATGCCCGCGATCCTGGCCACGGCCAGAGCGTCGCCCTTGGGCACGTCGCCGGCGCGTAGCGCAGCAACCGCCGCACCAGACAGCAGCACCGTGCCGGTCGCCGTGGCCGATCTGGCGGTCACGTCCTTGCCCGACACGTCGACCATGCGGGCCTGCCCGGCGCTGTCGAGGTGAGTGAGCCGCTCCTGCGTCATGGCAGTGCCAGCACGTCGACGGTCTCGCCCGCATCCAGCGACGTGACTTCCTCGGGAACGATGACCAGCGCGTTCGCCTTAGCCAGCGATGCGAGCTGGTGCGAGGCCTGGCCCGAGACGGGCGTGACGAGCCCAGCCGGGCCATCGAGCACGCCGCGCAGGAATGATCGCTTTGCCGCGGGCGATCGCACCGGCTGGGTGAGCACGGCCTGCTCAGGCTTACCCCGTTCCTGGCCTGAATCTTGGAGGGCATCCAGCGCGGGCAAGACGAACAGGCAGAACGAGACGTACGCGCTCACCGGATTACCGGGCAAGGTGAAGATGGGCGTAGCGGCCGAGCCGACGGTGCCGAAGCCCTGGGGCATGCCGGGCTGCATCGAAACCTTGCGGAACGCGACGGTGCCGAGAGTGGTGAGCGCGGCCTTGACGACGTCGTGCTCGCCGCCCATGCTGACGCCGCCGCTGGTGATCAGCAGATCGGCGTCGGGCAGCGCATCCTGCACGGCGGCCAGGACCGCGTCGGTGTCGTCGCGCACGATCGGGTAGCGCCGCGCCGCGCAACCGGCCTCGCGTGCCGCCGCGGCAAGCATCGTCGCGTTCGACTCCCAGATCTGGCCGGGGACCAGCTCGCTGCCCGGCTCGACTAGCTCGTTACCGGTCGAGATGACCGTGACCCGCGGCCTCGGCCTGGCGCGCACAGTGCCGTGACCGGCCGCAGCTAGGAGGCCGAGGTGGACGGCGCCGAGCCTCGTTCCGGCTGTGAGCAGGACGTCGCCAGGCTGAGCGTCGCCGCCCGTCAGCCGGATTGATGCCCCTTCCGCCACGGGCACGCGAATGCCGACGCGGTCAGTGCCGCCATCGGTCTGCTCCACCGGAACGACGGCGTCGGCACCGGCCGGCATCGGCGCACCGGTCATGATCCGGATAACCGTGCCGGGAACGAGGTCACGCCTGCCAGTGTCGCCCGCCGCGATCTCGCCGTCTACAGCGAGCAAGATCGGGTGGTCCTCGCTGGCAGTCGCGACATCGGCCGCGCGGACCGCGTAGCCGTCCATGGCCGAGTTGTCGAATGACGGCAGCGGCCAGCGGGCGGTGACGTCGTCGACCAGAACCGCGCCCAGTGCGTCGGCGAGCGTCAGCTCACGGGGCGGCACCGGCCGGATGGCCGCCATGATCTCGGCGAGGTAGGTCTCGACGGAATCCATTACGCGCTGGCCGGCCCCAGAGTCTGCAGATAGTGGCGCAGCCAGGGTACGAACTCGGGGGCGATATCCGGGCGCTCGCACGCGAATCTGATCTGCGTCTGCAGGTAGTCCTGCTTGTTGCCGGTGTCGTAACGACGGCCGCGGAACAGTACCCCGTGCACGCCGCCGCCATCTGCGCCGTGATTGCGGTCGGTTCGGGCGAGCGTGCGGAGCGCGTCGGTGAGCTGGATCTCGCCGCCGCGACCGGGCGGGGTGTTGCGCAGCACGTCGAAGATCGCCGGGTCGCAGACATACCTGCCGATCACGATCCAGTTGGATGGCGCCTCGCCGACCGGCGGCTTCTCCACCAGGTCAGTGACCGCGACGACGTCCTCGGAATCGGTCGGCTTGATGGTCGCCACGCCGTAAGCCGACACGTGCTCCGGCTCGACCTCCATCAGCGCCACGATGCTGCCGCCGTACTGCTGGCGGACCTCGATCATGCGCTGGAGGAGTTTGTCCCGCGCGTCGATGAAGTCGTCACCGAGCAGGACGGCGAATGGCTCGTTGCCCACGTGGTCGGCCGCGCACAAGACGGCGTGCCCGAGACCGAGCGCCTGGCCCTGGCGCACGTAGTGCATCTTTGCGAGGTCGTTCGAGGCCCGGATGCTGGCCAGCCCTGCCTGGTCGCCCTTGGCGGTGAGGACTTCCTCGAGCTCGACGTTCCGGTCGAAGTGGTCCTCGATGTTGGTCTTGCTCCGTGCTGTCACCATGAGCACGTCGGTGAGGCCGGCCGCGGCCGCTTCCTCGACTACGAACTGGATAGCCGGCGTGTCGATAACCGGCAGCATTTCCTTGGGCATCGCCTTGGTCGCAGGTACGAACCTGGTACCCAGGCCAGCCGCCGGGATGACCGCTTTGTTGACGGGCGGTGAATGAGCCATGCTGAGAACCTTAGCTAGCGAGCTGGAGGACTCGTGCATGGAACAGGCGGGGAAGATTCGGACTCCGGTATAGCCGGAAACTCCGATAAGCCTGTGTTGTCCGAATCTTCCGGGACGCCTGAGCCTGCCGGGACGCCTGAGCGTCGTGGTGGGCCCTCGCCGGCCCGCGGGTCGCGGTCGGCCCGGCTAAACATGCCCCAGTCTGCGCAGGCGAACCCCGCCGTCCTGGCTGACGCCAAGGCGGCGCTCCGGGCCGCAGTCCTGGCTGACCGCCAGGCAATGGCAGCGGAGCAGCGCGCCTTCGCCGGGCGCTCGGTCAGGGACGCCATGCTGGACCTGCCCGAGATCCAGATGGCCGGGACCGTCGCCGCTTATGTGTCGGTTGGCGCCGAACCTGACACTCGCGGACTGCTCTTCGCGCTGTGGAAGCGCGGGACGTACGTGCTGCTGCCGGTTCTCGAGCCTGACGGCGACCTGAACTGGGCCTCATACGAGGGCCCGGACTCCCTGGCGGCGGGCCCGCGCGGCCTGCTGGAGCCGACGGAGCCGCGCCGCAGCGTGACCTCCATCACGAGCGCGGACCTGGTCATCGTGCCTGCGCTGGCGGTGGATCGGGGCGGCCGCCGCCTCGGCCGCGGTGGCGGCAGCTATGACCGGGCCCTGGCCAGGGTGGGGCCGGCGATCCTGACCATTGCGCTGCTCTACGACGGCGAACTGGTCGACCAGGTCCCGGTCGGCGAGCACGATCAGCCGGTCCGCGCTGCCGCGCTGCCAGGAGAAGGAATCTGCAGGCTTCGCTAGCCGTTGCTAGCATTTAGCAGTTGACGGCGGCGAGTGCTAACGCCGCAGAGGGAGGAACTCGTGCCGACGTACCAGTACGCCTGCACCGATTGCGGAGACCGCTCCGAGGTCGTGCAGCGGTTCACCGACGACCCGCAGACCGTCTGCAGTGCCTGTGGGGGCAAGCTACGCAAGGTTTTCTCGCCGGTCGGCATCGTCTTCAAGGGCTCAGGCTTCTACCGCACCGATAGCCGGAATGGGTCGAGCACAGTCCCCGCCGGCAAGGACGGCGCGGCAGCCGGGGCTAATGGCTCGTCATCCGACGGCTCGTCATCCGACGGCGCGTCTTCAGGCAGTTCGTCTTCCGGCTCAGACGCTGCGAAGTCGTCCAGTTCGTCGGGCTCGTCCGGCTCGTCGGGCGACTCGGCGTCGTCGGGCTCAGGGTCGGGATCGGGCTCGGGTGCCAGGGACAAGAAGTCCTCGTCGGTAGCGGCGTCGACCGCGACCTAAGAGTCGCTGAGGTCGGACGCTGTCCGTGGCTGATGTAGCTCGGAGGGCTTGCCGGCTGGCTGGCGGCTCGATCGGGAGCTTTAGGCGTGCGCTGGGGCCCGCCCGGTCGTGACCGGTACATTTGCCGCGTGAGCGAACTGGCGGAGATCGGTGTTATTGGCGGATCCGGCTTCTATGAATTCCTGGATTCTGCCGATGAGGTGTCGATCGAGACTCCGTTCGGGCGGCCGAGCGACCCGCTGGTAATCGGCGAGATGGCAGGCCGGCGGGTCGCGTTCCTGCCCAGGCACGGCCGTGATCACCGGTTCCCGCCGCACCGGATCCCGTACCGGGCCAACCTCTGGGCGTTGCGCTCAGTCGGCGTCCGCCAGATCCTCGCGCCCAGCGCGGTGGGGTCGCTGACGGCGGACTATGGCCCCGGCACCCTGGCTGTGCCGGATCAGCTCGTGGACCGGACGTCCGGCCGAGTGCAGACCTTTTACAACGAGGGCGGCGCCGTCCACGTGGCCTTCGCCGATCCCTACTGCCCCGTCGGGCGGGCTACTGCGTTGCTTGCAGCCCGGACGACTGGCTGGGAGCCCGCGACGTCCGGAACGCTGGTCGTTATCGAGGGCCCGCGCTTCTCGACCAGGGCGGAGTCGCAGTGGTATGCCCGGCAGGGCTGGACGCTGATCGGCATGACAGGGCATCCCGAGGCTGTCCTGGCCCGTGAGCTGGCTCTCTGCTACACCACGATCACGCTGGTCACCGACACGGACGCGGGCGTCGAGGAGGGCGAGGGCGTCACGCACGACGAGGTGTTCCGCGTGTTCGCGGCGAACGTGACGCGGCTGCGCCAGGTGATCATGCAGGCGATCCAGGACCTGCCGCTGGATCGCGTTTGCCCGTGCTCGCACGCCTTGGATGGGCTTTCGCTGCCGTTCGCGCTTCCGTAGGGCCCTCGACCAGCCTTTCGCAGCCGACGACGCTCAACGCGGAACCAACGGTCGCCTGATTCATAACGTTTGTTACTTTCCGCGATCCGGTGCAGGCAATCGCGTGTACCGGAGGTACGAAGGATTCGTACCTGAGGTACACGCGTCCGTGCCGTTGGGGCTAGTCGAGGTCGCCGTGCTCGATGCGTGCAAGCCGGCGTTCGCGCACGAGCTGGTCGAACTCGTGCTCCACTCGGACGTTGCCGGTTGCCATGGCGGCGAACACGCCCGTCACGTCCCGCATGCTCACCACGCCGAGCAGCTTGCTGTCCTCGACCACCGGTAGGTGCCGGATCCAGCGGGTGGCCATCTCCCGCGCAGCCTCCTGGAGCGGCATGTCGGGCGTGACGGTGTAGACCTCGGCGGTCATCCCGTCGTCGACGGTCGTCTTGTCGGGATCGGCGCCGAGGGCAACGGCGCGGAGGAGATCCCGTTCCGTGATGATGCCGATTAGGTGGCCGCGATCGGTGATGACCAGGGAGCCGGTTTGCTGCCGCCACATCCGCTCGGCGGCAGACCGGAGGCTGTCTTGCGGGGACTCGGTGATCGTCGCCTGCGTCATGACGTCTCGTACCTGCACCGTGCCGCTCCTGTCCGGGCCGCTCTCCCTGGGGCCAGCCTAAGGTCCCGGT
>DASXKI010000362.1:0-1991 GCA_036496945.1 Streptosporangiaceae bacterium
CGCCAGGCAGGATGGTGTCTCCGCCAGGCAGGATGGTGTCTCCGCCCGGCAGGATGGTGTCTCCGCCGGGCAGGATGGTGTCTCCGCCAGGCAGGACGGTAGCCCGGCGCCGGGTCGTGGCCAGGCCCGGTGACCACAGCAGCGCTTCCTTGAGCGCGCGGCCGATAGCGACGAACTCGGTCTCCCAGCCTGCCGGGACGACCTCATGCGGCAGGCCGGGCGCTGCCTTGATGCCGACCCGCGCGACCCGGTCCGCTAGCCCGAGGCACCAGCTCAGCGGCGGCTGAGAATCGCCGGTGCGCAGCCGGTGTCCGCCAGTCCGGCGCGCTGGATCGATGAAGGCACCCGCCAGCTCGCGCAGGGCGGCAGACGAGAGATCCTGGACGTCGGTGCACACGAAGACGACGGCGGCCGCCGGGACCTGCACTGCTAGGTTCCGCCGCGCGAATTGCAGCGTGCCCAGGTCGGCGTCGACTGCCAGCACCCGGTCTGCGCTGCTCGCGAGCGCCGCCAGGTCGCCGCCGATCCCGCAGCACAGGTCGGCCACGAGGGGCAGCCCTGCGAACCGCCGCGCGCTGTGGCTGGCGACTATCTGAGCCGAGGCCTGCTCTAGGCCAGCGCGGGTGAAGAACATGTCGTCGGCCCGGCTGAACTTATCCCGTGCGGCCATCCGCAGCGACTGCTGGGTCAACGCGGCCGCGACCAGCTCGGCCGGGTAGCGGTCGCGCAGCTCTGCCGCCAGCCGCATCGCCCGTTCGGGCGTCACCGTCACGCCACGGAGCCGGTCGAGCAGCTCTTCGCCCAGGGGCGTTAGCACGTCGGCGGCGTGGCTCATCGGCCCATCATTGCGGTCCCGGCGATCCCTGCGAGCGCCAGCCCAGCCGGTGCGTTGGCGCGGTCACTAGGGCGTCCTACTATCGGGAACATGAGCCATGACTTTCCTGCTTTCGCCCTGTCGGAGGAGCACGATGCGCTCCGCGAGTCGGTACGTGCCCTGGCCGAGGAAAAGATCGCGCCGTACGCCGCCAAGGTAGACGAGGCGGCCCAGTTCCCGCAGGAGGCTCATGACGCGCTGGTCAAGGCTGACCTGCACGCCGTCCACATCCCCGAGGAATACGGCGGCGCTGGGGCGGACGCCATCGCAACGGTGATCGTGATCGAGGAAGTGGCCAGGGTCTGCGCGTCGTCGTCGCTCATTCCGGCCGTCAACAAGCTGGGTACCGTGCCACTGCTGCTGTCCGCCTCGGACGAGGTCAAGCAGCAGTTCCTGCCGCCGGTCGCGAGCGGGGCGGCCATGTTCTCCTATGCCCTCTCGGAGCCAGAAGCAGGATCGGACGCGGTCGCGATGAGGACCCGGGCGGTCCGGGATGGTGATGGCTACGTGCTGAACGGGACCAAGCGCTGGATCACCAACGCGGGCGTCTCGAAGTACTACACGGTGATGGCGGTCACCGATCCGTCGGCTGGCGCCAACGGGATCTCCGCTTTCGTGGTCGACAAGGACGACGAGGGCTTCAGCTTCGGCGCGCTCGAGCACAAGCTCGGCATCAAGGGCTCGCCGACCAGGGAGCTGTACTTCGATAACTGCCGGATCCCGGCCGGCCGGATCATCGGCGCCGAGGGCAGCGGATTCAAGACGGCGCTGGCCACCCTCGACCACACCCGGATCACGATCGCCGCGCAGGCGCTTGGCATCGCGCAAGGCGCGCTCGACTACGCCACCGGATACGTGAAGGAGCGCAAGCAGTTCGGCAAGGCCATCGCCGAGTTCCAGGGACTCCAGTTCATGCTGGCCGACATGGCGATGAAGATCGAGGCGGCTCGCCAGCTCACCTACGCCGCCGCGGCCAAGTCCGAACGAGCCATGCACGGCGATCGCGCCGCTGACCTGACCTTCATCTCCTCGGCCTGCAAGTGCTTCGCCTCGGACGTGGCGATGGAGGTCACCATCGACGCGGTCCAGTTGCTCGGCGGCTACGGCTACGTGAGCG
>DASXKI010000363.1:0-12033 GCA_036496945.1 Streptosporangiaceae bacterium
CGGGCACATGCTCCAGGACCCGCCGCCTAGCTGGGTTACTGGTGGTAACCAGCCAGGAACGTGGCCAGTCGGCCGATCGCGTCGTCGAGCACGGGCACGCTCGCCAGGAAGACAAGCCGCACATGATCGGTGGTTGGCAAATTGAAGCCGCTGCCATGCGAGAGCAGGACGTGCTGCTGCTCCAGCAAGTCGATCATCATCTGCTCGTCGTCGCGGATCGGGTAGACCTCGGGGTCCAGCCTGGGGAACAGGTACAGCGCGCCCGTCGGCTTGTAGCAGGTGACGCCGGGGATGTTGGTCATCATCTCCCAGGCGTGATCACGCTGATCGCGCAGGCGGCCGCCCGGCTCCAGCAAGTGGGTGATGTCCACGCGGCCGCCGAGGGCCGGCTCGATCGCGTGCTGGGCGGGCACGTTCGGGCACAGGCGCATGTTCGCCAGCAGTTCCAGGCCGTCGAGATAGTCGGCCGCATGCTCGCGCGGCCCGCTGACCACCAGCCAGCCCGACCTGAAGCCGGCCAGCCGATAGGTCTTGGACAAGCCGCCCAGCGTCAGCACCAGCAGATCGGGCGCGAGGGCCGCGGCCGAGCAATGCACCGCGCCGTCGTACAGGATCTGGTCGTAGATCTCATCTGTCAGCACCAGGAGGCCGTGCTCGCGGGCCAGGTCGAGCAGGCCGAGCATGGTCTGGCGGGAGTAGACGGCGCCGGTGGGGTTGTTCGGGTTGATGATCACTAGCGCCTTGGTGCGCGCGGTGATGCGGCTCGCGACGTGCTCGAGGTCCGGCTCCCAGCCGGCCTGCTCGTCGCACCGGTAGTGCACTGCCCGGCCGCCGCACAGGTTGATCGCGCCGGTCCACAACGGATAGTCGGGGCTGGGCACCAGCACTTCGTCACCGGTATCGAGCAGCGCCTGCAGGGCCATGACGATCAGCTCGGAGACCCCGTTGCCTAGGAACACATCGTCCGCGGTGACGCCGGCCACGCCGCGCCGGTCGAAGAACTGAGCCACGGCCTGCCGGGCGGACTGGATCCCGCGTGCATCGCTGTACCCCTGCGAGTCAGCGATGTGCTTGACGACGTCGTTGAGCACATCGTCGGGCGCGTCGAGTCCGAACGCGGCCGGGTTGCCCAGGTTGAGCTTGATGATCTCGTGCCCGGCAGCCTCGAGCTGGCGAGCTCGCCGCAGGACCGGTCCACGTATGTCGTACCTGACGTTGCTGAGCCTGCCTGCCTGCGCAACCTGCACTTGACGATCCCTCCGCTCCGCTGCCCGCCGGGCTACCGGCCGTCGCTCGCAAAAAAAGTCGTCCCCGGTCGCCGGCCAGCAGGTCGGCGCCAGGGGCGCTCGCTGTGCTGCACAGATTATCGTGATAGTGGTCAAGATCACGCGGCGAGCGGCCGGATGAGCTGCCGTTAGCGCGCCGAGAGCACCTCGGCGATCTTGGCCGCGGCGGCCGGCGGGTCATTGGCATCGTGCAGGAGTTCGCCCCAGGACCAGCGGTAGTACCAGTGCAGGCGCCCGTCATCGTCAGTGCCGGGCACGCAGTCAATGCTCTCGGTGAGCATCGAGGCACCGGGCATGAATACGTGCAGCGCTGCCGGGTACGAGGTCCTCACTGTCGCGTGGAAACCCTCACCGTCCAGGGCGGTGGCGAGCTTGTGCAGGTGATAACTGCGCGCATGATCTCTGGCACCGGACTGCATGTCACCTGCTTTGGGGGTCGGCACATTGTGGGCACCGCGGGCAGGGTCTTGTCAATCCCGGCACAGTCCATGGCAGACTGCGTCAGCTATCGGCCGCCAGCTCCGTAGCCCGGGTAGCCCTGGTACCCGTCCTGGCCATAGGCAGGGTCGGATGCGCTATAACCGCGCTGGTCGAACTGGCCGGCGAAGTGACCTTGGGGTCCGTATCCGTTTGGTGCCGGAGGTGCGGCCTGGTAACCAGCTCCCTGGTAGCTGACGTCCTGGTAGCTGACGTCCTGGTAGTCGACCGCGCCGTAGCCGTGACCTGCAGCAACCGCGTCGTTGTATCCGTTGGCCGGGTAACCGGACACGGCGGGATCACCGCCGGTGTAGCCGGACACAGCGGGATCACCCTCGGCGTAGCCGGGCGAGGGCAGGTAGCCATTGGCGGCGCCGCCGTACCAGCTGCCGTCGGCCTGCTGCCCGTTGGTGTAGCCACCGCCGTAGGAAACAGCGTCTGGGTGCGAGGCTGCGACGTCCTGGTACGCCGGCTGCGGCGGTTGCGGCGCGCTGACGTAACTCCCATAGGGGTTGGCCACCGGCGGTGCCTGCGGCATCGGAGCTGGTGCCGGGACTGCCGGGTACTGCGCTGGAGGCTCAGTGAATCCGCCGCTGGGGCGTCCGTTAGCTGGCTGCGGACTGGTGTGCGGCCCGCTGTGGGCGCCGCCTGGCCGCCGCGTGCGGTACGAGCGACTATCTGAGGTGTTGATGGCCGGGAACGAGGGGCTCGTCAGCGGATCGTCGTCCAGGGGAACTGGCGTCCTCGAGTACCCGTTTGGCTGTGATGAATGCGCGGCCGGGATGCTCGGCAGCGGAGGCTGCGCTGATCGCTGGCCGGGACCGGGTCGCTGGCTGGCGGCCGGACGCGGGCCCGGCGCGGGCCGCTGGCCAGTGCCGGATCGCAGGCCGTTAGCCGGCCGCGGCGCCGACGGCGGCTGCTGCTGGCCGGACAGGCGCGCCAGCGCGGCCAGGCTCTGCGTGGCCGGCTCATTGCCGTACCCGGATGCGCGGGCCGCGCGGACATCTAGCTGCTCGGTCTGGCCCGGGTCGGCTGGCCGGCCAGAGGACGGACCGGGTGCGTTGCGCGAAGACTGCGACCGTGACCGGACCGGCAGCGGGCTAGCGGGCAGGGGGCCTGAGTCGCCGCGCTGCGCTGCGCGGGCGTCGGCCGGTGTCCGGGCGGCGGGCTTGGCGTCCGGGCCGCGACGGGCACTGCCGTTCGGCCGCGCGGACCCGGCCGCTGGAGCGGGAGGTGTGACCTGCGGCTTGTCGGCGGCGAGCTCGGCCCAGTAGTCAACGTCGGACAGCGAATCCCAGCTGCTGGAGTTCGGGTCTGGGCCAGCGGGCTTGGCGGTCTTGACAGGCTTGGCCGGCTTGCCGGGCCGAGCGGAGGCCGCGACCGGACGCTGACCACCGGCCTGCGCGCTCCTGCGCTCGGGCACGGCTGGCCGCGGCCCGGTGTCGCGATCGCGGTAGCTGATGGTTCGGTCATCGGCGACCCGCACAGGACCCTCGGCCCACTGGTCACGCCCCGAAGGCTCACGTCCCGAAGGCTCACGCCCCGAAGGCGCACGCCCCGAAGGCGCACGGGCCGGCTCGGGGTGGCGCTGCCTGCGCCGGTCGGCTGCGGGTACCTGCTCACGTGGCGGATCGGCCGGTGCGTGCTGCGTGCGGCGAGGCTCCGCGGAGATCTCGTCGAACGTGTCGGAGTCGTCGGCCCGCAGGAAATGCAGGGCCAGTACCGCAATGATCACGATCAGCACGACCACAGCCACAAGGACAATCAAGATCGTAGTGATCATCACACCATCCCACTGACATGGCCACAGGGCGGCGCTAGCCAGACTCGCGCTGCCACAAGCGCGAGCCTCCCCCGAAAGTCTAAGCACCCTAGATTTGTTACTACGGCAGATCGCCTGAACAGCGATTGTGTCGGACGCTATACGCCTTGTCACGCAATTCGGGAAGTTTTACCAAGTGTGTCGCCCGGTTGCGCGCAAATGGCTACTGACAGTAGTCAGGATCGGCCGGCTCACCGTCACCAGCGTGCGGTGCGCAGAGCGTCAGCTAATGAGACGTCGGAGCGGGCTGCGCCCTGGCGGTGAGCGTGCCGCGGGCGGTGACGTGCGGCGCGATGGCCGCGAGGGTCTGAAGCAGGCCCGGATTGGCGGGCAGCGAACTCCCGATGGACGCGTTGAGCGCGTACACGGTGAATCGGTAGTCGTGCACCGACCCGTGCGGGCACGGCGCCTCGTAGTCGGCCTTGCCGGAACTGTTGTCGGCCACCCGGGCATGCGGGGGCAACGTGCCGGCCTGGAGGTCCGTCGACGCGGGATCGATGTCGAAGACGATCCAGTACACCCGGGGAGAGATCGGGGTCGCCGCATCGTCTACGACCAGGGCCAGCGATTTCGTGCCTGACGGCGGCGCCGACCAGTAGATCGGCGGGCTGACGGCATGCTGCCCGCCGGAGCAGGTGAACTGAGCCGGGATTACCCTGCCGTTAAAAACCGGGCTGGTCACCGAGATCGTCAGCGGAGCGTCCGCAACCAGCGCCTTCGGCTTGCCGAGGAGCCCGCAGCCGCCGAGGAGCAGGCTGCTGGCCACCAGGCCGGCCAGCCAGCCAGCCGCGACCCTCCTGCGGCGGCCATCTCCACCCCGGCGCACGCTGTCTCACCCTGTCCCGTGTCGTGGTCCGGCATCGCCGCACCTGGCGCCCTGCATCCGGCGCCCTGCATCCTACGTGGCCCCGCAGTGCCACAGAGCCGGGGCGAGTCACCTCTGCGGCCCAGTCCCGCCATGCTGAGATCGCCCCTGCTCAGTCCTGCTGGCGGGATGTCCCGAACATGATCTCGTCCCACGACGGTACAGATGCGCGCCGCGACCTGCCGCTTGCCGCCTTCTTGCCCTGCGCCGCCCTGGCGTCCGAGGCCTCCGCGGCCGCGCCGGCAGTGGCAGCCGTCGTGTCCGCCGGTTGCTCGCCGGCGCTGTCAGCGTGACCGTTAGTCGTCGCGGCCGCTGCCACAGCCGCAGCGGGCATGGCCGGCCCCGAATCGCTGTCCGCGGCCACCGCGAAGTCGGCGTCCCTCGGCCGCGGTGTCGTCGCTGCGCTCCAGCGCTCGTGCTCGCGCGCCTGGTCGGCGTAGGGGCTGTGCTGCCGCGACGCGATCGGCGTGACCGTCGCCGATGCCCGGCTTCGCTCCGCGAACGTCACAGCGGCCCACTCCTCCTGGGGCAGGCACAGCCGGACTGCCTGATCGTCGTCCGGGATGACATGCCGCCGCCGCGGATCGTAGATCCACTCCGCGGCGCTAGCCCGGCCGCCTACGGCGAACTGGAGCCGGATCTGCCAGTTGCCGTCGGGCCGCTTGCGCGAGTCCCACTCGGCACTGTCCGCGTGCGCGCCGAGCCCAATGAGCCGCTCGGCGACGATATCGCCAAGGCGCGGTCCCGGCCCGGAATCGCCGTGCCCGCGAATGGTCGCCCGCTGCGCTTCCTGAGCCCGGTATTGCCGCTCGGCCAGCACAGGACCCTCGAAGCGGCGGACCCTGTCTGGCGGGATGCCCGCCGCGTCCGCTATCTCGTCTGCTGTCTCGCCAGCCCGGATGCGGTCCTGGATCTCCTTGGGTCGCAACGGATACTCCACTTCGATCTCGTACTGCGCGAGCCGGGAGAACTGACCCTTGGCCACCGTCCTCAGCCGCTCGTCTATCGGCAACAGGAACCGACCGCTGCGTCCGGGCACCGCGAGGATGGCGTAACTACCGTCCTCGCTGACTGCGACGAGGCGCAGCTCCTGCATCGGTGTCCTTCCCTGCGGCTGCCCGGCCGCGCGGACGCGGAGCCCGGAGCTGCCCTAGACGAGTCTGCCGGCATTAGAGCTGACAGGCCAGCACCACGCCCGGCATGTCCCTGACTATCCGGGCTAGGACCTATCCGGGCCTATCCGGGCCAGGGCCCCAGTGCCGGTCATCTTCCACCCGGTGACCAGCGCTAACGGCAGGGTATTCACGATACGGCCGGATGGCGTGCGAACGGCGGATAATCGGGCCGCCAGCCAGTTCAGTGCCACGGCCCACCCTCATGCGCTGGCTATGCTGACACTCATGTCACCCCGGCCGGCAGCGAGTGGTCCCGCGACGCCCGCGAGCCACGCCGTGGCCGTCGAGCCCGATCCGGCCGGCCTGGCCCTCGCCGACGCGGTTTCCCGGCTGCGCCGCGCCATGCGGCGCGCTGCCCGCGCGTACGGGCCGGGCGGGGCGCTGCCGGGCGGCTTGTCGGTGGCTCAACTGGAGTTCCTGTCCTGCCTGGCCGAGAACCCCGCCGCACGGCCTGGCCAGGTAGCCAGGCTGCTTCGGCTGGCCCCAAGCTCGGTCGCGACCCTGGTGCACGGGCTCGTCCGGGCGGGGCTGGTGGTCCGCGCGGGTGGTATCGGCGACCGGCGTACTGCCGTACTCGATCTGACCGCGACGGGTCACGCGGTCATGGCTGACTGGCAGGAAGTCAACTCGCGCATCCTGGCGGCCGCCCTGACGGCGCTGCCCGCGGCGAGTCGACGGAGCCTGGTGTCGTCGCTCCCGGCCCTGCGCGAGCTGACCGGCACGGTCGACGCGCTCGCCGACGACGTCCAGCCGGACGCGCCCGCGCCAGACGGCACCGCAACCGCCCTGGGCTGAGCTCCGCGCGCGCGGAGCCGGCCGCGTGGCCTGCCGACATCCCGTAGGATCCCTGGGTATGCGCGTCGATGCGATCTACGGGGCGATCGGACGATTTAGCGTTCGCTTTCGCTGGTTGGTAGTGCTGGTCTGGATCGCCGGGGCGATCGCTGCGTCAACGCAGCTGCCCGCGCTCTCGAGCGTCACCCAGGGCAACAACCAGAAGTTCCTGCCGGCTAACGCGCCGAGCTCACAGGCAGCGAATCTCGCGGCGCCCTTCGGCACCTCGAACAAGCAGCCGATCCCGGTCGTGGCGGCGACCACGAGCGGGCCGCTCACGCCCGCCGACGTCGCGGCACTCGACCGCCTCGCGGTCAAGCTCGGCACCGTGCCCGGCATTTCCAAGGTGATCGACGCCGGCCGGTCGACGGACGGCCAGTCCGAGCAGTTGCTCGCGCTGGCCAGCGTGGCGGGCAGCGGCAACCCGCAATATGCGAAAAACCTGGTCGACGGCCTCCGTGCGCAGATCACCAGTGCGCACCTGCCGTCAAACTTGCACGCGCACGTGGCAGGCGACCTCGCCGTCCAGGTGGACCAGCAGAAGGCCTCCGGCAACACCGGTAATAAGGTGACGGGGCTGTCGGCGCTGTTCGTCATCTTGCTGCTCGTGCTGATCTTCCGGTCCTTCACCCTGGCGATCACCACAGTGCTGCCCGCGCTTCTGTCGGTGTCGATCGCCGGCCCGCTGGTGGCCGAGGCGGCCAAGCACGGGCTCCAGGTCTCGCCGATCGCGCAGCTGCTGCTGATCGTGCTGGTCATCGGCGCGGGCACCGACTACGGACTATTCCTGGTGTTCCGCGTCCGGGAGGAATTGCGCATGTCCGGGCACGAGACCGGGGGAGAGCTCTATCCCGGCAGGATGGGAACGGGGTCGAGTGTCCTCGCCGACCTTGCCCATCCGCGGCCGGCCGCCCGCAGTGCGATCGTCAGGTCCGTCACCAGGGTCGGCGAGTCGATCAGTGCCTCGGCCGCCACCGTCATCGCGGCCGTGCTGACACTGCTGCTGGCCAGCTTCTCCTTCTACTCCGACCTCGCGTGGCCGTTCGCCATCGCGGTGATCGTCATCCTGGCGGCGGGCCTGTCCCTGCTGCCAGCCTTGCTATCGATCCGGCTGTCCCTGCTGGCGGTCAAGCGCACGTTCTTTGTGGCCTGGACGGGCTGGCTGTCACGGGTCACGCAGGGCCGGCTGTTCAGGGCGGGCGGTCGGCCGAAGCTGATCCCGTGGAGCATCCAGGGCAGCGGCAAGCCCGGCATGTGGGGCCGGATCGCGGGCCGGATCGTCCAGCACCCTGTCCCGACATTGCTGGCCGGGCTCGTGTTCTTCGGCGGGTTGTCGTTCGCCGTGCTCGGCTATACAGCCGCGGGCTTCGGCGGCACGACGACCCCGCCGGCCGCCAGCGACTCCGCGGCTGGTACGGCGTTGCTCGCTAAGCACTTCCCGCAGTCGGCGGCCAACCCGACGTCGATCATCTTCAAGTTCCCGCAGCCGGTCTGGGACAATGCGGTGCCACTGGCGAAGGCGACGAGCGAGCTGCGCACGACAGGCCTGTTCACCCAGGTCGCGGGTGCGCTCAACCCGGTCGGCGGGATCACGCTGACGCCTGCCCAGTACCAGGGTCTGTTCAGCGCGCTCGGTCCGCCGAAGGCCCTCCCGGCCACGCCGCCGCCTGCGGACCTGCAAGGCGGCAGGATCCCGGCTGAGGCCTACCAGCTGTACCGCGTGACGGCGAACTTCGTCAGCCCGGACGGGCGGACCGTGCAGTTCTCGACCGGGCTGAAGGCGGGGGACCCGGGCAGTACCAACGCGCTGAACGCCGTGCCGGCCATCCGGGCCGCGACCACGAGCGTCCAGAAATCGGCTGGCGCTACCGCATCCGGCGTCGCGGGCGAGGCGGCGGCGCTGCACGACATCAGCGTCATCTCGACGAGCGACCTGAAGCGCATCATCCCGTTCGCCATCGTGGCTATCGGCATCCTGCTGGCACTGGTGCTGCGCAGCCTCGTCGCGCCGCTATATCTCATCGCCTCGGTCGGCATCTCCTACCTCGCCGCGCTCGGCCTGTCCGTGCTCATCTTCATCAAGATCGGCCACAGCGGCGGCCTGGTGTTCTTCATGCCGTTCCTGATGTTCATCTTCCTGCTGGCGCTCGGCGAGGATTACAACATCCTGATGATGACCAGAATCAGGGAGGAAGCGCACAAGCTGCCGCTGCGGCAGGCGGTCGCTAAGGCGATCGCCGCCACCGGCACGACCATCACGTCGGCCGGACTGGTACTGGCCGGCTCGTTCATCGTGCTGACCGTGGCGGCCGGCAGCGGCTCGGGCGCCAGCCAGGTTCGTGACATCGGACTGGGCCTGGCACTGGGCATCTTGATGGATACCTTCCTGGTCCGCACCTTGCTGGTCCCCTCGACCGTGGTGCTGCTTGGCAAGTGGAACTGGTGGCCATCGAAGCTGCACATGGACCAGCCGACCGAGATCGACGTCGCTGAGACAGGCGCCCCGGCCGCGGCCACGGCGCAAGGCGACGCCCGCTAGCGCCGATGACGACGGCAGTGCTGCCCGTCCCTGGTGCCAGCCTGCACTACGAGGTCGTCGGGACTGGCCCCGCCGTGGTCCTCATCCATGGCTTCAGCCTCGACATGCGCGCCGGCTTTGGTTGTCACGGGCGACCGGGATGTGCCAGGTTTCCTCGCGATGAGCGACATTCTGGCGCAGCGTCTCCCGGCCGCCGAGCGCGTCCTGGTGCCGGGCGCCGGTCACATGGTCAACATGGAGCAGCCAGCTACGGTGAACGAACTGCTCGTCCGGTTCCTGCTAGCGCACCCAGCGTGACCGGCCGAGGTCAGCGGGCTGGCCAGCTGGCTGTGGTCGCCGCGCCGTCAGCGACCGTGACGGTGACGGCTGGCGTGCCGTCGTCTCGCCAGATCGTGTACTCGCCCGGTGGCAGGCCCGGGTAGACGGCTGCGTACCGCGTCCCGCCGGCCACGTGCCGGGGCCGGACCATCGAGTGCGTCCGGTGGCCGTGGTGGCCGGCCCGGCTGATGTCGATCTCGGCGCCGTTCAGCTCCGCCGGGGTGTGCAGGACGAGCGCACCCGCGCCGGGGCCCAGCTCCAGCACGACAGTGCCAGAGCCGGACGGCCCGGCGGCGGATTCGGCATGACCGCTCATCATGCGGACGGGTGGTGGTAGCCGTCGTAGGGCAGGCCCAGATAGGGGAAGTGGTGGAGGTAAGGACCGCCCGGTGAGGTGTCGGTCAGCCCGTCGGTGATCGCGCCGACGGCGGCATCGGGCGTGAAACTCGGGTCAACTAGGGGAAGAGTCAGGCCCGCGATCGCGCGTAGCTCGACCGTGACGACATCGTCGAAGACCCGGCGGCCATTCGGGAATCCGGCAAGGTCGCCGCCGAGTACGCCGAGCGGGTTCGGGTTGTTGGTCGTCGGCGGGATGGCTGTGTTGAGGCGGAGCAGGTCGGCCTGGACGGACCCGGTGAAGTTAGTGAACGTCGGGGCTGTCGGGATGATGCCTGCCGGAATGCCCGTCAGCAGGATCGCTTCCAGATCAGCGCGGACGGTGCCCGCGGTGATGGCAGCCTGCAGATGCGGGAAGTTGGGCGCGTAGATGGCGGCGATCAGCCCGGCCAGCTCGGGATGAGCATAGAACTGCGCGAACTGCTTGTCGTGTTCCGGCTCCTGGGTGTTCCAGAAGTCCTTCTTGCCCATCGCGATGATCACCTCGTTGACCAGCGGGTTGCCCAGCCGCGACACCTGCGTTTCCGGGCCGCTCCAGGTCCAGTCGCCGCCGCGGTCGTCCCTGATGCCGACCCGGCGTCGGCTCGCCGTCGTCCACACGCCGATCACCGGGCGGTGCTTTTCGGTGACATCGGAGATCGGCACCTGGAGGGCGATCGAG
Organism: Streptosporangiaceae bacterium; assembly: GCA_036496945.1. Taxonomy (GTDB): domain Bacteria; phylum Actinomycetota; class Actinomycetes; order Streptosporangiales; family Streptosporangiaceae; genus JAJYUU01. The sequence goes on from DASXKI010000363.1 coordinate 10,374, forward strand.
TGGACGTTCAGGAACTTGGTCGTGTTGACGCCGGGCATCGACCCGAGGCCGAGGGCGTGGGCGAAGATATTGAGTTCCTGGATCGGCCGGAGGTCGAGGAGGTCGAAGATCGACCCTAAGTCGACGTAAAAGCCCTCGGCGCGCTGGCCCGCGAAGACATGGCTGCCGTCCGACAGCTGGTGAATGGCGCGGTGGGCGAGTGCCGCATAGTGCGGGGTGGATAGCGGGCCGATATTGCACGGCGGGCTGGCCAGGTGGGTGCCCAGCTTGTGTACGCCCCAGCGATCGCGGCGGGTGACCGAGTAGAACTGCTTCCGGTTCCAGGCCGGGCTGGACAGCGACGTGATCGGCGCAGTGTTGTACAGGAACGTATTCGGGTTGCCGACATGCGTCGTGAACCGGAACTGGTAGGTGATGTCGGGCTCGCCGTTCCCCCTCGTGTCGATGTGGATCTCATACAGTACGTCCTCGCCGAACTCGTAGAAGTTCGGGCCGCCGGCTGGCGTCTGGAGCGGAACGTAATTGGCGATGAGCGTGACGGTGTCCGGCTTGTCCGGGCTGACGAACGCATAGACATCGGTGCTGTCGGCTACCGGATCCTTGGAGATTTCCGGGGCCTCGCGGTGCGATGACATCAGGTATTCCCCTCTCGCTACAGACTGGCCCTGGCCAGGCGGGCGGCCAGAGCACGGTCCTGGACGCGCACGTGGCTGGTGCCGCGGTACACGTCCATCTCGCCGCTGCGGACGTCGCGCACGTGCACGACGACGGAATCGCCGTCCGCGATGTGGTCGGGCACGTGCTCGGTCTCCGGGGCGGTGCCGGCGTGCGCATGCTGGCTCGCGGCGAGGGCCGGGCTGGCGGCGAACGCGGTCAAAGCCAGGCCAGCGGCGCCGGCGCCCGCGGCGCCGCGCAGCATGGACCGGCGCGACAACGGCGCGGGCCGGGTGTCACGCTGCGAGGCCGTGGTAGGCGTCGCAGCGTCGTCTGGCAATGGCATAGTGATCCTTTCCGAGGTGCGCGCAACTAAGGGTGCGCGAGCAGATTACTAGGAGTGAGCAGGGAATAACTGAAAGCGACGAAGGCTGGCAGCAAGAATCCGAGGCGACGCGGGGATGGCTAACAGGCGCGGTGGACAAGGCCGGCATACCGCCGAATGAGCCCGAGCTAGCGGACGGACATGAGCTGCAACGCATTGCGTCGTGGCGGCATAGGCAGGGCATGACGGACGATCAGCGGTCAGACAGCGAACTTCTCGCCAGCCTGCCGCATGAGCCGGAACTGATGGGCGTGCTCTATGAGCGCCACGCCCCAGCCGTGTTCCGCTACTTGGCCAGGCGGGCTGGGCCTACGGCGGCGGAGGACCTGCTCTCCGAGGTCTTCATCGCCGCCCTCGACGCGCGCAAGAGGGTCGTAGCCCACCGCAGCGGCAGCGCGCTGCCCTGGCTGTACGGAATAGCGATGAACGTTCTTCGGCGCTACTTCCGGCGTAGCCAGCTGGCCGGAGCGGCGGAACCCAGCCTGGGCATGGACTGGGATGCAGTCGATGCCCGGCTCGACGCGGAGGCGCAGCGCAGGCGGCTCCGCACCGCGTTGTGCAGCCTGTCGGAGCCGGACAGGGAACTGCTTTTGCTCGTGGCGTGGGAAGGGCTGACGTCCG